>JAIEIQ010000070.1 GCA_029065305.1 Oscillospiraceae bacterium | reverse complement strand
GGGCGAAGGGCTCCCCCTGGGGCCGTCCGGCGAAGGCCCGCAGGAACAGGCCCCGCACCCGCTCGGCCGGGGCCGCGCCGCAGTAGAAGAGCTCCAGCCGGGCCCGGGGCAGGATGGCCTCGTAGCGGGCCTCCAGCTCCTTCCGGGTGATGTCCTCCGCCGCCCCGGCGCTCCCCAGACGGCTGACGCCGAAGGGCTCCCCGGCGCACATCTCCTCTATGAGCCGCTTGGAGGCGTAGAGCCGCTTGTCGTTGATCTCGCTCTCAATGAGATCCACCAGATTGTTCTGCTCGCTGTCCACGAAGCTGGACACAAAGCCGCCGTTTTCCCGGGCGGGGCGGAGAAACATCTCCCCCATGAGATCCGCCAGGGGCTCCAGCAGCCGCTCCCCTCCGGGCAGCAGCCGGTCGTCCACACAGCTGGCGGCGAAGCCCACCACATGGCTCTCCCCGATTTTCCGCACCGTGGGGTCCAGCCGGGCCCCGTAGAGCTCGTCCAGCCGGGCGGAGACAGCCTCCATATTGGGATAGCGCTCCGTGCCCCGGTTCAGGACGTTGACCAGCAGCGCGTGGAGGGACGCCGTCTCCTCCTCCAGGGGCAGAACCAGCTGGGCGCTTAAAAACCCCGTCTTGAATTTTTCCGACGGGAGATATGTCAGATAGGTGTTCTCCAGAAGCTGTTCTCGTGCCATGACCTCTCTCCTTCTTTTGTCAAATCCCTAATAGTATATACCTTTTCCGCCCCGGTTTCCATAGGTTGGTGAAAATTTTACAAATTGAGAAGCGGAAGGGCCGCGCCCCTCCGCTTCCGTCAGTCGTTCAGTTTTTTGTAAAAGTCCTGTAACAGATCCGTTTCTGAGCAGCGCAGGGCCTTGCAGAACCCCGCGAGCTCAAAGTCCGTCACAACCCGGCGGTTGCGTTCGATATTGCTGATGGCCTGCTGATCCATCGTAAAGCCCAGGACCTGCATCTTCGCCGCCAACTCCCCCTGCTTCAGGTTGAGCTTCTTTCGCAGAATTCTCAGCCGGGTGCCTATCACGTTTTTGTTGCCGTCATATCTGACACTCGCCATACATTTTACATCCACTCGAAATATTTTCTTGACAATATCATATTTCGTGCCTTAAAATATATTCACTGAATGTAAGGAGGCGATTTGCTGTGGATCTATACCGGCAGATTCTGGTAAAAGCCCTGGAGAACGAAAAAATCGAGATTACCTTCCCGAGCCTGGGGAAAGCCCCGGAGGAGCAGGTGGAGATGAGGTGCTACGCCGCGCTCCGCAGGATCAAGGAGATCCTCGACGACGAAGCCCTGGAGGACAGGGACTGCTACGAAAAGATTGAGCGCATCATCCAGACCTTTGAGGATCTCGGCAGCGGCTGCGGCGTGCGCCACGACTTTGGCTGAGACAGGAAGGGCCCCTCCCGGCTGGGAGGGGCCCTTCGCTTTATCCGTGGTGGCTGGTCCGATGGGGCTCCGGGTGGTGGCCTGCGGTCCCCTGGGGGTACTCGTCATAGATGTGCCGCTCGTCGGCGTGCTCGTAGTGGATATGGTCCCCGGTGATGTGGTGGAAGGAGACGTGCTCCGTGCCGCAGAGGGAGGCCCAGGCGTTGAACTGGTTCACCACGTCCTCCTTCGACATTGCCAGCAGTGCGTCCAGCTCCGTATCCTGCCAGAAGGCCGCGACAGCGTTCTTCATCTCCCCCACGCAGGCGTCCCGCTCGCCCACCGTGCAGGCGGACTTGTCGGAGATGTGGTAGCTGATGTCGTAGTACAGATCGCACCACGCCGCCGTGACGCCGTCTATCTTCTGATCCCGCATGGGCAGATTGGCGGCAAAGCCGGGGTCCGCCTCCTGCCCGGTGTAGAGGCCCCGGATCATCTGGCCGTTTTCCGTGCCGGAGAGGCGGCAGGTGTGGGCCACAAACTGCTTGTCCAGGAGGTCCAGCTCCACGCCGTAGTCGTCCCAGAGCACGTCGCAGTTGATGCGGTCATAGGCGTCGCTGTTGGCGTTGGCCCAGTCCAGCAGCCGGGCGTTGAAGTCCGCCAGGGGCAGGTCCTGGTAGTTCTCTGTCCGCAGGGTCAGGAAGGAGGCGTAGTCCTCCGTTGTAGCCTGGGGGAACTCCCGCTGCTCCTCGCCCTGGCTGTTGAGGCGGTTGCTGTTTGCGGTCCGGTCCTCGGTAAAGGCCGCCTGCTCCTCCGCCGTGGCCTCCCGCAGGCCGGCCATTTTTCCGCCGCTGTAAACCACATAGAGCTCCACGGCGCCGGGGGCGTAGGTGGTATTGCCGGTGTGCTCGGTGATCCACACGCCCTCCTGCTCATCCATGATGCCCCGAACCTCTTTGCCGTTGAACCACATGGTCAGGCCGTTGCCGTCCAGGTCCGGGTCGTCAAACTCGTAGGTCAGGCCGAAGGCCGTATAGGGGCTCAGCAGCCGGTCCCACTCTGCGGCGGTCTGCTGGGAGGAGAAAGCGTGGAGCGCCGCGTCCGGGTCATCGCTGCTGCCGTCGAAGGACGTGATATAGTAGCCCAGGTCCACCTTGAGAAACGGAATACTCAAGTCCTCCACCTTCAAAGCGTCCGACATCTCCGCCATGGGCTGGCGCAGGGCCGTCTCCACCTCCCGCCGGAGCTTCTCATACTGGCCCACGGTCACCTTCTCCGGGTCCTGGATGTTCAAAATATACATATACACAGTCC
The DNA here is from genome assembly GCA_029065305.1 of Oscillospiraceae bacterium. Lineage (GTDB taxonomy): Bacteria > Bacillota > Clostridia > Oscillospirales > Oscillospiraceae > Pelethomonas. Next base: position 8,279 of record JAIEIQ010000070.1, on the reverse strand, counting down.
CGTTGGCCCCGGGGCCGTCAAAGCTCCGGTTCTGCCACGCGTCCGCCGTCAGCGGCTCGTAGACATTGAAGAAGTAGTCGTTGAATGCGCTCAGGGCCTCCGCCTCCTTCCCGGCGGACAGGGCGTAGGCGGCTTCGCTCAGGGAGAAGCGCTCGATGATCAGCATATCCTCGTCGGTCCGTCCGCCGATCATCTTCCCCCGGAAGTCCGCAATGGTCATCTCCTCATAGCCGTCAATCCACAGAGCGAAGAGCTTCCGGCTCTCCGCCTGGGTGAAGTCCCCGCCGGGGAGGGCGGTCAGATAGGTCCGCAGGTCCTCGGGTTCCGGCTCCGCCGCCGAGGTGGCGCAGGCCGCCGTCACCCCGCACACCGCCAGCACCGCCGCCAGCAGAGCCGCAAGGGAACATTTTTTCAATTTCATAATTGCCGTAATCCTTTCTTCAATCGCGTTTTTGCTGAACGCGCTGGCGAAGGGGCCCAGCCCGCTCCGCTCCGCCTCCAGGTCAATCAGCGTCCTGGCGTAGGCGGACTTTTTGTCCAGGCCCAGCCGCCGCACCACCAGCTCGTCACAGCGCAGCTCCATGTCCCGGTTGGCCAGCACAACCATCACCCACGCCAGCGGATTGAACCAGTGGACGCATGCCGCCGCCGCAAGAACCAGCTTGCCAGCGGCGTCGAACCGCTGGATATGGACCAGCTCGTGCTCCAGCACCCAGCGCAGGCGGTTTTCCTCACTCCAATCCGTAGAGCACGGGAGCAAAATAACGGGACGGAATATGCCGTAGGTCAGCGGCCCGGCGATCCGGTCCGACTGCCGGACCGCAAGCCTCCGCCGCAGGGGGTGATCCGCCAGCCAGCGGCGGACGCTCTCCTCCTCCACTGGAAGGGAGGCCCGGAACTCCCGGAGATGCCGGAAGTAGGCGAGGGCAAAGGCTCCCGCGCACAGCGTCAGCCCTGCCAGCCACACCGCCGTCCAGACCGGAAAGTCCATGCCGGCTTTCGCCTCCGGGACCGCCGGAGCGGCATACGCAGCGGTGGGCACATCCGGCACAGCCGAAAATACCGGCACAGTACCGCCCGGCGGTGCCGCAGGAATCCGCGGCGTCAGTCCCCCCGCCAGGGTGTAGACGCTGGCCGGGGACGGGATGTCAAAGGGGATCAGCAGCCGCGCCGCCGCCGCTGCCCACAGCACCAGAAACGTCCCCTTGGGCAGGCGGTTAAGGGCCAGCGCCCGGAGGACCACCACCGCCAGGATAAAAATCCCGCCGGTCAGGCTCATCTCAAGAAGGTTCATTCCCACTCCCCCACAATCTCACGCAGACGGTCAATCTGCTCCGCCGACAGCTTCTTTCTCCCCAGCAAAGAGGCGAAGAGCTTGTCCGCCGAGCCGTCGAAGAGCTTGCTCACCAGTTCGTCAGTCTCCGCGTGCTGCACCGCCTCCTTGTCGATGAGGGCCCGGCAGCGGAAGTTGGGCTCCAGCCGCTCCACCGCCCCCTTCTCCACGCAGCGCTTGATGATGGTATAAGTGGTGTTCCGGTTCCAGCCCACCTCCTCCCCCAATCGCTCTGAAATGTGCTTGGCGGTACACTCGCCCTCCCGCCAGAGCACCCCCATAACCTTCAGCTCCGAATCGAACAGTTTTGTTTCCATAGGGCATCTCCTTTTTAGACGACTGCAGTAGTCTATAGCTGTATACTACCACAGTAGTCTCTCCCTGTCAAGACCGGAGCAGAAATTTTTGCCCCGGCGCGGGCAGGGGCCTTGCTCCGGCTTGAAACAACAGGAAATTCATGGTATACTGTCCCTGATTCGCAGTCAAACCCTTTGATTGTAAAGAAAGAAGGTATTGCCATGCCCCTGACCGAGCAGTCCATCCTGCTGCTGGCCCCCAACCCCGCCGCCGCGGAGAACGGGCGGAAGCTGTCCAAAAAGGGCAGCTTCTCGCGGCACGCCAGGACGGCGGACGAAACCCTCTACTGGGCCGAGTGCGCCGGCAGCGGCAGGACCCCCTACCGGGTCTCCGCCGACTTCTCCGACCCGAACGCCCCTGTCTGCCGCTGCTCCTGTCCCAGCCGGCAGTTCCCCTGCAAGCACGCCTTGGGGCTGCTCTTTGAGCTGCTGGGGGGAAAGCCCTTCCAGACGGAGGAGATCCCCCAGGATATCGCGGACAAGCGGGCGAAGCAGGCCGCGAAGGCCGCGAAAAAGGAGTCCTCCGCCCCCGCCAAGCCCAAAAAGCCCAACGCCGCCGCCCAGAAAAAGCGGCTGGACAAGCAGCTGGCAGGGCTGGACATGGCGGAGAAGATGGTGGACGACCTGCTGGCCGCCGGGGTGGGGACCCTGGCGGGGAGCTCCGCCCAGACCTATGAAAAGCTGGCCAAGGACCTGGGCAGCAGCTATCTCACCGGCCTCCAGACCGCCTTCTCCCGCATCGCCCTGGCGGTGCGGACCGTCCAGAAGAGCCCGGAGCGGGCCCAGAGCGCCTACAGCGAGGCCCTGCGGGTGCTCATCGCCCTCCACTCCACCATCAAGAAATCCCGGGTCTTTCTCCAGCGGAAGCTGGAGGAGGGGCAGTTCTCCGCCGAGGACACCGTCCTCTTTGAGGCCCTGGGGGGCGTGTGGAAGCTGGAGGACCTGCGGGCCATCGGGGCCTTCCGGGAGAACGCCAGACTGGTCCAGCTCTCCTTCGACGTGCGCTATGACGAGGCCAAGAGGGAGTTTGCCGAGCGGGGCTGGTGGCTGGACCTGGCCTCCGGGCAGATCGACCAGACCCTGAACCTGCGCCCGGCCCGGGCCCTCAAGTACGTCAAAGGGGACGACAGCCGCTTTGACCTCCTGGAGATCCCCGCCCTCTACACTTACCCGGGGGAGGGAAACCGGCGCATCCGCTGGGACGCCTGCGCCTCCCGGCCCCTGACGGCGGAGGAGCAGGCCGCACTCCCCGCCCTGGCCCAGCCGGATCTGGCCTCGGCGGTGAAGCTGGCCAAGGGGCTGATGAAAAACACCCTCCTGCCCAAGTTTGCCGCCGTTCTGGTCCCCATCGGGGCCGTCGGTACGGTGGGGGAGGCCTTTGTGCTGGAGGACACCAAGGGGGGACGGATCGTCCTCCGGGACCGTCTGGAGGACGGACCGGACCACGCCTCCACCGGGCGGCTGGCTATGCTGCCGGAGGCCATTCCGGCGGGCAGTGCCCTCTTCGGCCTCCTGTTCTACGACGAGGCGGACAGAACCATCTGCCTCCACCCCTACAGCGTGGTGACGAGGGAGCGGATCATCCGCCTGCAATACTGAGGAGGTGCCGGATATGAGCAGCTTGCAGCCCCTTTATGATGTGAAGGAGCGGCTGGAGGCCGCCGCCATGGCGGGAACCAGCCTCATCGGTGAGGACTTCCGCCTCCAGCGGGCGGCGGAGAATCTGAAGCCCCTGGCGGCGGCGAGCCCGGTGTTCGCCAAGATCGCCGCCGGGCTGGACAAACTCCTCGCCGCCCCGGCGGAGGGCCGGGCCGGACTTCTGCTGGACACCCTGGCCCTGGTGGACGCGGTGGCCTACACCCAGGGCCGCGCCGGTCTGGACGGACCGCTGGAGCCCCTGTCCGCCGGCCGGGGGACCTGCGTCCCCATTTCGTTCAGCCAGCTCCACCCCCTGATCTCCGCCCTCACCGGTACCGGCGGCGGGCGGCTGGAGGCCGTCCAGTCCGCCTGGGAGAACCACCCGGAGTTTTTCACCGACTTCCGGGTGCTCCCCGCCGTCATCGCCGGACTGGGGGACAGCTACGGGGAGATGGCGGACCTGAACGCCCGGATTTTGCGGGCGCTGGGGCCCCAGGCGGTCCCCTGGCTGAAGGACGGCTTCGATCCCAAGGGCAGGCGGGCCATGGCCCGGCGGGTGGAGGTCATCGACGCCATTGCCGGGGCGGGGGAGGAGGCGTGGTATCTCGCCCAGCTCCCCGAGGCCAACAAGGACGTCCGGGCCCCCCTTATTTACACCCTGCGTTACAGCGAGGGGAATTTTTCCCGCTTGAGGGAGCTCTGTCAGAAGGAGAAGGGCGAGTGTCAGGAGCAGGCCGTTATGGCCATGGTCTGCCTCACCGGCCCCGAGGCGGCGGCGTACACCCGGACGCTGGCGAAGGAGAAGCCGGGGGTTGTGCTCCGGGCCCTGGAGAAGTCGGACAATCCGCTTCACGGGGATCTCATCGCCGGGCTGATGGGGGGCCAGCTGGACAAGATCTTTGGCAAGGAGGCCCCCAACTGGTCAACCACGATCTGGCAGGAGATGGAGATGCTTCTGCGGGCCTCCGTCGGCAGGGACAGCCCCGCCATGCTGGAGCTGTACCGGGAGATGGCGGCGTGGTACGCCGGGGACCGGTCCCGGTGGAGAGCTGCCGGCCCGGCCTTCCAGAGCCGCCGGAAAATTCTCCTCCTCGCCCCCTTTTTGGGGAAGGACTGCAAATGGCCCCTGCCGGAGGGGCTGCTGTCGGCGTCCATCTGGCGCAGCTCCTCCCCGGAGCTGAGGGCTCTGGCGGAGGAGCTGGCGGAGCGGTACGGCGGGAGCTACTTCCAGCCCCTGGTCATCGCGGCGGGACTGACGGAGAGCCCGGCGGCGGTGTGGGAGCGCTTCGCGCCCCTGCTGGCGGACAGCGGCGCCACCCGGGACCAGCGCCTGGGGATTCTCTCCGGCCTGGGGTGCCTCACCGGACGGGAGCGGGGCCGACCCTTCCTGGACAGCCGGTGGGCGGAGACGCTGACGGCCCTGCCCCTGACGCCCATCGGGGAGGAGGTGCCCCTCTGGCGGGCCAGCGGATATAAGAACAACAGCTGGGTCTACACCGCCGCGCCCCTGGAGCTCGCGCTCTGCGCCCTGGATCCGGCGGACGGGGACTGCGCCCGGGCCTTCCGGGAAAATCTGGACAGGATACAGCGCCAGCCCGGGGTGAGCGTGGACTATATGATGGAGTCCCTGCGGTACCGGGGCTGGACGGACTGGCGGGGGATGACTCCGGCGCTGGTCCTGGCCGCCGGGGAGCGGCTTTCGCCCCTGGATCTGGAGCGCTGGTACCGGGAGTACATCGGGAGCTGCATGACGGACCAGGAGAAGGCCGCCGAGCTGGAGTGGTTTGCGGGCGAGGTCCGGGCCAAGCGCCTGAAGGTCTTTGTCACCTGGACCGAGGAGCGGGCCCAGCAGATGATAGAGCGCTTCCGCTCGTAGCGCGCCGCCCGATTCATCTTACATCTTAATATAGCAGGAGGAACGCAGTATGAGCGCACAGAACGTCCAGCGCCTCCCGGCGGAGGAGCTGTATCAGACCGAGCTCGACGCCCTGATGGCCGCAGAGAGGGATCCCATCCCCACCGGCTGGCGGATGAGCCCCAAGTCCGTCCTGACCTACCTCACCGGCGGGTCCGTGAAGGGCGTGGACATCACGCCGAAATATATGGGGAACCGCCGCCTGGTGGAGATCGCCATTGCCACCCTGGTGACGGACCGGGCCCTGCTGCTCATCGGCGAGCCGGGTACCGCCAAGAGCTGGCTGAGCGAGCACCTGTCCGCCGCCGTCAACGGCGACTCCACCAAGGTGGTCCAGGGCACAGCCGGTACCACCGAGGAGCAGATCCGCTACTCCTGGAACTACGCCCTGCTCATCGCCAAGGGCCCCTGCCCGGAGGCCATGGTGAAGAGCCCCGTCTACCGGGCCATGGAGACCGGGACCATCGCCCGGGTGGAGGAGATCTCCCGCTGCGCCAGCGAGGTCCAGGACGCCCTGATCTCCATCCTCTCCGAGAAGCGGCTGAGCGTGCCGGAGCTGGGGCTGGAGGTCCCGGCCCAAAAGGGCTTCTCCGTCATCGCCACCGCCAACACCCGGGACAAGGGCGTCAACGACATGTCCGCCGCCCTCAAGCGCCGGTTCAACATCGTGGTCCTGCCCACCCCCGGGGATATGAACACGGAGATGGAGATCGTCTCCACCCGGGTGGCCCAGCTCTCCGCCGGGCTGGACCTCAACGCCCGCCAGCCCGACGGGGATGTGGTGGAGAAGGTTGTCACCATCTTCCGGGAGCTCCGCGGCGGGGCGACCCTCGACGGCAAGCAGAAGCTGAAGGCCACCTCCGGCGTTCTCTCCACCGCCGAGGCCATCTCCCTGCTGGCGGGCTCCATGGCCCTGGCCGGCAGCTTTGGGGACGGAACCATCTCCGACCGGGATCTGGCCGCGGCCCTTCAGGGGGCCGTAGTCAAGGACGAGGACAAGGATAAGCTGTCCTGGAAGGAGTATCTGGAGAATGTGATGAAGAAGCGGGGCAGCGCCTGGCTTCCCCTGTACCGGGCTTGCCGGGAGCTGAACGGGTGATGGGCGGGCCGGTACTGTTCGGCATCCGCCACCTGTCCCCGGCGGCGGCGTTCCACCTGCGCCGGGCCCTGGACGAGGCGCGGCCCCGGCTGGTGCTGGTGGAGGGGCCCAGCGATCTCAACGATCAGATGCACTGGCTCTGCCACCCGGAGACGGAGTTTCCCGCCGCTATCATGTCCTACACCACCCAGCCGCCGGTGCGGACCATTCTCTACCCCTTCGCGGTCTACTCCCCGGAGATCCAGGCCATTTTGTGGGCCCATGAGCACGGGGTGCCCTGCCGGTTCATGGATCTGCCCTCGCCGGTGTTCCTGGCCCTCCAGGCGGCGGAGGAGGAGATCGCCCTGGAGGAGGACCAGGAGGACGGCGGGGAGGAGGAGGCGCCCATGGTCTCCGAATCCGTCTACCGCCGGCTGGAGACCCTCACCGGCGAGGACCACGACACCTTCTGGGAGCGGACCTTTGAGCAGATTGAGGGCCCGGAGGAATACCGGGACGCCTGCAATACCTTTGGCAGTCAGCTGCGGGCGGCGTCGGAGGACGACCCCCGGCAGACGGCGGAAACCCTGGTCCGGGAGGCGTACATGAAGCGGACTATCCAGGACGCCATCGACGGCGGCGTCCCGGCGGAGGACATCTTCTGTGTCTGCGGTGCCTTCCACGTGGCGGGGCTGGAGGCCTGCCGGCCCATGACGGACGAGGAGCTCCAGTCCCTGCCCCGGCTGGAGAGCACCGCCACGCTGATGCCCTACTCCTATTTCCGCCTCTCCTCCCGGTCCGGCTATGGGGCGGGGAACAAGGCCCCGGCCTATTTTGAGCTCCTGTGGGACGCCATGAACGGCGCGGGGGTGGGGGAGGCGCCCTATCTCTACCTCACCCGCCTGGCCGCCGCCCACCGGAGGGCCGGAAATCTCGTCTCCTCCGCCGAGGTCATTGAGGCCGTCCGCCTGGCGGAGGTCCTGCGGTCCATGCGGGGGAGCCGGTATCCGGCCCTGGCGGACCTGCGGGACGCGGCGGTAGCCGCCATGGGCCATGGGAATTTCTCCGAGCTCTCCCTGGCGGCGGCGGACACGGAGATCGGGACAAAAATCGGCTTTCTGCCCGAGGGCGTGGCCCGCACCTCGGTCCAGGAGGACTTCTACCGCCAGCTCAAGGACCTGCGCCTGGAGCGATACCGGACGGCGGAGCTCCAGCGGCTGGACCTGGATCTGCGGGAGAAGCTGGACGTGAAGAGCCGGGACGCGGCCCTGGGGGATCTGCGCCGGTCCTTCTTCCTCCACCGGCTGCGGGTGCTGAACATCCAGTTTGTCAGGCTCCTGCCCTCCCGGCAGGCCGGTGCCAGCTGGGGGGAGTACTGGGAGCTGCGCTGGACCCCGGAGGCGGAGATTGAGGTGGTGGAGTCCTCCCTGCTGGGGGACACCATCCAGGGGGCGGCGGCCTGCGCCCTGAGGGAGCGGGCGGAGAACAGCGGGTCCATCGCCCAGGCGGCGGGGATCTTCTCCGACGCCTTCCTGTGCGGGATGCCGGAGGCGGCGCGGCACGCCCTGTCGGTTCTCCAGGGGCTGGGGGTAGACGCGGCGGCGCTGGCGGAGGTGGCCGCGGCGGCGGAGCAGCTGAGCCTGGTGGTGCGCTACGGGGATCTGCGGCAGTTCGACCCCGCGCCGGTGGTCCCTCTGCTGGAGCAGCTGTACCTGCGGGCCTGCCTGACCCTGGAGGACGCCTGTATCTGCGATGCCAAGGCGGCTCCCGCCGTGACGGGGGCCATGGAGCGGCTCAACACGCTGCAGCTCAGCCACGGTTTTTTGGATCAGGACCGGTGGCTGGCGCTGCTGGAGCGGGTGTCCGACCGGGACGATCTGAACACCCGGTGCTCCGGCTTCGCCATGGCTGTCCTGCTGGAGCGGGGGGCGGCGGATGAGGAGCTGCTGGCCCGGGAGG
>JAIEIQ010000007.1 GCA_029065305.1 Oscillospiraceae bacterium | reverse complement strand
ATCCTCGACGGCGTGATGCACGAGGACTATCTGGTGGAGTTTGTGGGGAAGAAGTTCAAGTGCCTGGACAAGGGCTTCGCCCCCATGGAGCCGGTGGATGTGGTCATCCGGCCCGAGGACATCGACATCGTGCCCAAGGAACAGGGCCACCTGCGGGGCACCGTCACCAGCGTGACCTTCAAGGGCGTCCACTACGACACCATTGTGGATTTCAAGGGCTTCAAGTGGCTCATCCAGACCACGGACTACCACCCGGAGGGCGAAACCATCGGCATCGTCCTCAACCCCAACGATATCCATATCATGCGCAAGAGCCAATACTCCGGCATGTTCGGCGACTACTCCTCCTACTCCGAGGAGTACGAGGAGCTGGAGGACGCCACACTGGGCGGGGAGGAGGCACCTCCGGAGGGCGGCAATGAAGAATAAGCGCGCCCTCTTTGCCGTACCCTATGTGGGATGGATGGCCCTGTTTGTGGTGGTCCCCATTGTGATGGTGGTGATCTACGCCTTCAGCTCCGCCGCCGGTGGGCTGACCCTGGGGAACTTCTCCCGGATGGGGGGCTACGCGGTGGTGTTCACCCGGTCCTTTCAGCTGGCGCTGATCGCCACGGCTGTCTGCCTGCTCATCGGCTACCCGGTGGCCTACTGGATCTCCCGGGAGGGCCCCGGCTTCCAGCGGGTGGCTATGATGCTGATCATGCTGCCCATGTGGATGAACTTTCTGCTGAGGACCTACTCCTGGATGTCCATTCTGGAAAACACGGGCCTGCTCAACCGTCTTTTCGCGGCTATCGGCGTCTTTGATCTCATCAACGGGATCTTTGGCACCAGCCTGGAGTATTTCCCCATGATCAACACCAAGGGGGCGGTGGTGCTGGGTATGGTCTACAACTATCTCCCCTTCATGATCCTCCCCATCTACTCCGTTATCGAGAAGATGGACAACAGCCTGCTGGAGGCGGCCCGGGATCTGGGTGCCGACTCCGCACGGGTGTTCCGGAAGGTGATACTGCCCCTGAGCCTCCCCGGCGTGCTCTCTGGGGTGACCATGGTGTTCGTCCCCTCGGTGTCCACCTTCGCCATCTCCAAGCTCCTGGGGGGCAGCAACGAGCTTCTGCTGGGAGACCTCATTGAGACGCAGTTCCTGGGCACCGCCTACAACCCCTATCTGGGTTCCGCCATCGCCCTGGTCATGATGATCATTGTGGTGGTGTGTATGGCGGTGATGAACCGCTTCGGTGAGGGCGAGGAACAGGCGGTGATGCTGTGAAAAAGAAAACCTCCTGGCTGAGCCGGATCTGCATGGCGCTGGTGTTTCTGTTCCTTTACGCGCCCATCTTTGTGCTGATTGTCTTCTCCTTCAACGACTCCCAGAGCCGCACGGTCTGGAACGGCTTCACCCTCCGCTGGTATGTGGAGCTTCTCCAGGACCGGCAGATCATGAACGCTCTGTCCACTACCCTGCTGGTGTCCCTGCTGGCCACAATCATTGCCACTGCGGCGGGAACCATGGCTGCGGTGGGCTTCTTCAATATGAAGAAGCGGTGGAGAAGCCCCCTGCTGGCCGTCAACAGCATCCCTATGACCAACGCGGACATCGTCACCGGTGTGAGCCTGTGCCTGCTGTTTGTAGCCTTCTTCGGCGGGTGGGAGACCTTTGCCCAGTGGCTGAACGGCGCACAGAGCTTGTTCCGTCTGCCCGCCCGGCTCCACATGGGCTTCGGAACCCTGCTCATCGCCCATGTCACCTTCAATATCCCCTATGTGCTCCTCAACGTGATGCCCAAGCTGCGGCAGATGGACAAGAACCTCATCGACGCCGCCCAGGACCTGGGCTGTACGTGGATGCAGGCATTCTGGAAGGTGGTGCTGCCGGAGATCAAGCCGGGCATCGTCTCCGGGGCCCTCATCGCCTTCACCATGAGCGTGGACGATTTTATCATCTCCTACTTCACGGCGGGCTCCGGCGCCTCCACCCTGGCTATGGTGGTCTACGGCATGACCAAGCGGCGCATCAGCCCCAAGATCAACGCCATCTCCTCCCTGCTGTTTGTCACGGTGCTGACGCTGCGGGTCATCGTCAACGTCCGGGAGGCCCGGCAGGAGAAGCAGGCGGCCCAGCGGCGGTTGTAGCGGCATCCGCCCCTG
>JAIEIQ010000069.1 GCA_029065305.1 Oscillospiraceae bacterium | reverse complement strand
GGTCCACCAGCCGCTTGAGCATCCGGGTGTCCACCGCCCGGTAGCCGAACATCCGCATGTCCTCCGCCTCCGCCGGGTCCGCTGTGGCAGTCCAGCCGGAGCCGCTGTGGAGATTTTCCCCGCCGGGCTCCATTTTGAATGAATCAGAGCTCCCGGCCACGCTTCGCACCCGGCCATCCTCATAGAGGCTCATCCGGGAGGGCAGGGACTCCGCCAGCTGGTAGGTCTCGCTGGTCCGGGCGGCGTTGAGGACGCTGAAAGCGCTCTCAAACAGCGTCCCCGGCAGCAGCAGCCGCACCGCCGCCAGCAGCCACAGAGCGTACCGCAGCCGGGCGCCGGCCCGCCCCTTGACCAGAGCCCGGAGGACCAGCACCAGGACAATCAGCGCGGAGCTGGTGATCATCCATTTAATCATGGCGCTTCTCCTCCAGCGTCCGCAGAGCGGCGTAGAGCTCGTCGATCTCCTCCCGGCTCAGTTCCTCCCGCTGGGCCATGGTGTTCACCAGCAGGCCCAGACTGCCGCCGAAAACCTTGTCCAGGAAGCCCCGGGTTTCCCGGACCACGGCACGGTCCCGCTGGAGAACCGGAAAGTAGAGCTTGGCCTTCCGCCCCTGCTCCCAGTGCAGCAGTCCCTTCTCCGCCATCCGCCGCACCAGGGTCTCCCCGGTGCTCCGGGACCAGCCGGTCCGGGCGGAGAGTCGGTTGGCGATCTGGGTCATGGTCAGCGGCGACTCCTCCCACAGGCACTCGTAGACCTCCCACTCTGTGGAGGTCAGCTTCTCGTTCATGTTCACACTCCTTTCACATGACAGTGTAATGCTATACCGGCAGTGTACCATGAACGCATGACATTGTCAAGTGAATTATTTTCCTCGCGCCCTTGCGCCTCCGCTGGTTATCCTGTATAATCGACGGGAACCGCAAAGGAGGTCCTGTCCATGTTTCCCACCGTTGATTTTTTTCTTTACTGCTTTGTCTCCCTGGCCACCCCGGGTCCCAACACCCTCATGTCTCTGGAGAACGGGCGGCGGAAGGGCTTCTGCCGGGGCATCCGGCTGAATCTGGGGATGCTCTGCGGGCTGACCATTGTCACGCTGCTGTGTCTGGCCTTCAGCAAGACGCTCTTCGACCGCCTGCCCCTGTTCCAGCCCATCATGAAGCTGGTGGGAACCATCTATATGCTCTATCAGGCGTGGAAGTGCCTGAACCGGCACGGAGTGGACGGCAAAGACCCAGGCAAAGGCGACTTCCTCCGGGGCCTGACCATGCAGTTTATCAACCCCAAGGTTTTTCTGTGCGCCGTAAGCATCATCAGCAACTATATTCTCCCCCACTTTTCAAGCGCACCCGCCCTGGCGGGGATGACGCTGCTCATCGCGGTCCAGGCGTTTCTGTACGGGGTGCTGTGGCTGGGCTGCGGCGCGGCCCTCAGCCGGTTTTTGTCAAAGCACGAGACGGGGGCCAACCGGGTTATGGCCCTGCTGCTGGTGTACTGCGCCTGGAAGATCGCCCGGTAGTTCCAGGATTTACAGCTTGCCCAAAAAGCGGCCTGTCCGGTATACTGTGCCATGGAGGATATCCCCTCCAGACGCGAAAACCGGAAAGGAGCGATTGCTTGTGAGAGGAAAAGTCCTCGTCTTTATTCTGGCCGCCGTTTTTCTGCTGGCCGGCGGGGCCATGGCCTCGGAGGTGGCTGTGGAGGTAAACGGCGCTGCTCTGGCGGAGCCGGGTATTGTGGAGGGCGGCGTGACGTATGTGCCGCTGGTCCCACTGCTGGAGGCGCTGGGGGGCGGGAACGCCTCCTGGGACGCGGGGACCCGCACCGCCCGGGCGGACACGGGGCTTTTTGAGCTGACGGTGCCGGTTGGGGAGCCCTGGGTGCTGGCGGACGGATACCGGTTCGGCATGGACCAGGCGGCGGTCCTCCGGGGCGGACGGACCTATGTGCCCCTGCGGCCCGCGGCCAATCTGCTGGGAGCCCAGGTGGTCTGGAACGGCTGGGACGCCCCGGTGGAGGTGTCCGCCCCGCCGCCGGTGGACTGCAATGAGGAGGACTTCTACTGGCTCACCCGGATCATCAGCGCCGAGAGCCAGGGGGAGAGTCTGTACGGCCAACTGGCTGTGGGGAGCGTAGTGCTGCGGCGGATGGCGGACCCGGGCTTTCCGGACACAATCCGGGAGGTGATCTTCGACACGGCGGGTGCGGTCCAGTTCGAGCCCACCGCCAACGGGACTGTCTATGAGGACCCCACGGAGCAGAGCGTTCTGGCGGCTAAGATGGTCCTCGCCGGCACCCGGACAGCGGGGGACAGCCTCTTCTTCTTCGCCCCGGCGCTGTCGGAGGGGACCTGGATCCGGGAGAACCGCCAGTATGTGACGACCATCGGGTGCCATATGTTTTTCCGCTGAAAAGCCTATTTTCTCCAGTCTCTTTCTTCAAAAAATTACCGTCGAATCCGAGGGCATATTCCGGGACAGAGCGCAAATGCTATGGGTGCGACAAGGGCGGAGGCGCGAGCCGCTGCCCCAGGTTCCAATGTGCCGAGGACAGGGCAGCGGCGTACTCCGCCGACACCTTCTCCGAAAGCGCGTGGTACCAGTCGTAATATATGGAGAAGGAGAAAAGGAAAATGTCTAAGAAGAACAACCGCATCAACGTCCCCGAGGCCCGCGAGGCTATGGACAAGTTCAAGATGGAGGCTGCCAGCGAGGTTGGCGTCAACCTCAAGCAGGGCTACAACGGCGATATCAGCGCCCGTGAGGCCGGCTCTGTGGGCGGTCAGATGGTCAAGAAGATGACACCCGTAAGAACCGCGTCTTTTACGCGGACGGATCGGACGGCGGCGGGCCATGTACATATGGTGGAATATCGAGCGGCGC
>JAIEIQ010000068.1 GCA_029065305.1 Oscillospiraceae bacterium | reverse complement strand
GAGCTCCTGCCCCTGGTGGATCTGCTGAAGATCTCCGCCGAGGAGGTGGAGATGATGGGCGGCGAGGAGCATATTCCGGCGCTGATGGAGAAAAACGGCCTGACGGCGGTGGTGGAGACGCTGGGGGCCCAGGGGGCCCGGTGCTTCTTCGCCGGTGAGAGCTTTCTGAGCCCCGGCGGCAAGAGCAAGTGCGTGGACGCCACCGGAGCCGGGGACGCCTTCTGGGGCGGCTTCCTGTCCTCCCTGCGGCACCAGGGGGTGGAGGACACCGCTGGCATCACCGGGGATATTCTCCGCAGGGCCCTGGCCTACGGCAACGCGGCGGGGGATATCTGCGTCCAGGGCCGGGGGGCCATCCCCTCCCTGCCCACCAGGGCCCAGATTGAGGCCCGGCTGGGGGCGTAGAGGCCCCGAAGCGGCCTGAATTTTAGAGGGGGTTCCGAAAGTGCAGCTTTCGGAACCCCCTCTTCCCGGCGAAACCACCAAGAAAATTGTTAAACTCTCCACAAAGTTTTCCACTTCTTTCCGGAGGGGCCCTTGCATTTCCTGGAAATCCCTCGTATAATACCAGTTACGGAAAGCCGTGGACGCCGCAGTGGGGAGAAAGGGGGCGGAGCCTGTGCGCGTAGCCACCGGAGATTCGATTCTGGGCGGTGTGGCCATTGGGCCGCTGCGCTTTTACCGGCGGAGAAGGGACGTTTTCTCCGAGGCGCCGTCAAGGCTGACGGCGGCGGAGGAGTGGGAGCGGTTCGAGCGGGCCAGGGAGCGGTCCCTGGAGCAGCTCTCGGCCCTCTATGAGAAGGCATTGGAGCGGGTTGGGGAGTCCAACGCCGCGATTTTTGAGATCCACAAGGTCATGCTGGGGGACGAAAACTATCTGGACTCGGTGCGAGGGATTCTAGAGACCCAGGGGACCACGGCGGAGCGGGCTGTGGCGGCCACCGGGGACAACCTGGCGGCGGTGTTCGCGGACATGGACGACGCCTATATGCGGGCCCGGGCCACCGATGTGCAGGATATCTCCCGCCGGGTGGTGAACAACCTCACCGGCGCGGGGGAGGAGGAGCTGCCCTGGGAGGAGCCGGCCATCCTGGTGGCCGAGGATCTGGCCCCCAGCGAGACGGTGCGGATAGACCGGGGGAAGCTGCTGGGCTTCGTCACCCGCCACGGCTCCGCCCACAGCCACACGGCCATTCTGGCCCGGACCATGAACATCCCCGCCCTGGTGGGGGTGGACATCGACGAGAGCTGGGAGGGCTGTCTGGCGGTGCTGGACGGCCACAGCGGCTGTCTCTACGTGGACCCGGCCCCGGAGCTGCTGGAGGCCATGACGGCCAGGCAGCGGGGGGACCGGAAGCGGGAGAGCCTCCTCTCCGGCCTCAAGCGCAAGCCCAATGTGACCCTGGACGGGGCCTCGGTGGAGGTCTTCGCCAACATCGGCAGTGTGGGGGACGTGGGGCTGGCGCTGGAGAACGACGCGGGGGGCGTGGGCCTCCTGCGCAGCGAGTTTTTGTACATGGAGGGGGAGGAGCCCCCCGATGAAAACGAGCAGTTCGCGGTCTACCGCCGGGTGGCGGAGACCATGGCTGGGAAAAAGGTGGTCATCCGGACGCTGGATCTGGGGGCCGACAAGCAGGCGGCCTGCTTTGACAGCGGGCATGAGGACAATCCGGCCCTGGGCCTGCGGGGCATCCGGTTCTGTCTGGAGCACCGGGAGGTCTTCAAGCAGCAGCTGCGGGCGATTCTGCGGGCCAGCGTCTTCGGGGCGGTGGCGGTGATGTTCCCTATGGTGGCCTCCGTCCGGGAGCTGCGGGACGCCAAGGAGCTTCTGGAGGAGTGCCGGGAGGAGCTGGCGCGGAGCGGCGCGGCCCTGGGAGACCTGGAGGTGGGGGTCATGGTGGAGACGCCGGCGGCGGCGCTTATCGCGGACGAGCTGGCGGAGGAGGTGGACTTCTTCTCCCTGGGGACCAACGATCTGACCCAGTACACCCTGGCCATCGACCGGCAGAACCCGCGGCTGGCGCCCTTCTATGACGCGCAGCATCCGGCGGTGATGGAGCTCATCCGCCACACGGTGGAGGCGGGCCACCGCCACGGGTGCTGGGTGGGCA
>JAIEIQ010000067.1 GCA_029065305.1 Oscillospiraceae bacterium | reverse complement strand
ATGTATTTGTACGCATATCGTCCGTCTTTGCGTTGGCTCTCTCCGCTGCGAAGAATGCGGTTCTTGCTGTCACGTCGTTTTTCGCTCACGTTGCGCTCCTTTCTGTGAAAAGAGCCTCGGCACGATATAAAGAAATTATACCATAACCAAGGCTCAATTTCCATATTTATTTGAACCAGCTGTTCAAGATTTTTGCAGAATAGAGCGGTTAAATCGACGATAGCGCGTTTAGAAATTGCTCAAAACGCTGACGTTTGATTAGGATTTTTACGCCGTTCTGAATGACAAAACCAGCGTCTAAATTATCGTGTGCCAACTTCCGTAGTTTCTATTGCAGGTGCGAAAATATCCATCCTTTTTCTTCTGCCTCCAGCAGTCAGTCGGTTGTCACACCCAGCGCCGCGGCGATAGCCCGCAGTTCAAAGTCCTGCACCATCCGCAGGCCATTTTCAATTCTGCTGATGCAATCCCGCTCCAGAACAACACCGTTCACCTGTACCCGTGCCGCCAGGTCCGATTGTGTACACCTCTGCCGCGCCCTCTCCTGTCGGATTCTCGCTCCCGATACGTCCCGCTGGCTGTTGTAGGTAAACGCTTTCACCCTTCTACCTCCAAATTATTGTGGTGTATTACAGGATTTTGTTTGACATTACCACGTTGTCGGCGTATTATTGTGGCAATATCCCACTTACGGTTACGGGCATTCATCTTTTTTATCTACAGAAGGAATGGCGGGCTTGCTGGCCTCAATATTTTCTTTTCCGCCAATGAATTTCCGCTTCCACCGAAAAGAGGTACGCTGTTGTTGAAGATAAAAAGGGCATGGAATGGATGGGACTCCATTCCATACCCTTTTCTTTTTCGCGGGCCTACAGCACAGCGTACTGGAGCACTGTGCTCAGGGCGATTTTCAAACCCATGGGCAGGCTGCTCAGGTCCACCCATTCCTCCCGGGTGTGGGGCTGGCCTCCCAGCACAGTGCCGATAGTGTTGGCCGGGATGCCCAAGCTCAGAGGGATGTTGCTGTCGGTGGACTGGGGGGCATAGTCGGCCTCCCCGTCGTAGAAGGTCTGGATGATATTGGAAGTGCGCCGGGTGTGCTCCGCCAGAGCCGCCTCATCCAGGGGGCCGTTGCCGGGCCGCACGCCCAGCAGCTCCACAGTCAGCTCTCCGCCCCTGTCCTGGCAGGATGCCACGGCGGCGTTGAACTTTTTCTCCATCTCCTCCAGGCACTTCTGGGAGGTGGAGCGGAACTCATAGAGCAGGGACGCCTCCTGGGCGATGCTGTTGACGGTGGTGCCGCCCTCGATGCGGCCCACGTTGTAGGTGGTCTTTACCTCCGCAGGGGGTTCGACCTTGTAGAGCTCCGTCACCAGCTCGCAGAGGATCTGAATGGCATTGGGGTTCCCGTAGTTCACATAGGAGTGGCCGCCCACGGTTTTGCAGGACACCCGGTAGCGGTAGGAGCCCACGGCGGTATAGGTGCACTGGGGCGTGTAGCCGTCGAAGGAGTAGAAGGCCTTGATCCGGGCGCCGTAGTCGGCAAAGAGCTGCTTGGCCCCGTCCAGGTTCCCCAGGCCCTCCTCGCAGGCGTTGGCCACAATGAGCACGCCGCAGTTCATGGCCGTCCCGTTCTGGAGAAGGTATTTGGCGCTCAGCAGCAGGTTCACCAGATTGGAGGTGTCGTCACCGATGCCGGGGGCGTAGAGCTTCCCGTCCTCCTCCCGCATGGGCAGCGTCTCCATGTCGGGGAACACAATGTCCGTGTGGGCGGCGAAGGCCACCAGCTCCTCGTGCTCCTCACAGCCGATCTTGCAGATGACATTTTTAGCCTTGTCGATGGTCACGTCCTTGGCCCCCTGGGCCAGCAGCCAGTCCCGGACGAAGGCCGCCCGCATGTCCTCCTGGCGGGTGGGGGCGGGAATCTTCCCCAGAGTCCGCAGCAGCTCCTTCTGCTCCTCCCCGTGGGCCGCGGCGTACTGCTCCGCGATTTGCTTGATTTTCTGGTCCATACTCTCCTCCTTGATAATTAAAGGTCGATGTATCCCATATTGTCCGCGATGCGGATCTCCGTCCCGAAGGGCCGGCTCAGCTCCGCCAGATGCCGCAGAACGCCCTCGTCCCCCGGAACCGGCGTCCCCCGGCGGGTCCGGGGCTGGTCCATGCCCAGGGAGATGGGGTGGAACCGGACCTGGGTGATCCGGCCCTCCTCCATAGTCCAGGAGGCCATCACCGAGCGCCAGATATCCTCCTGGGTGGGGTAGCCGGCGGTTCCGTTTTTACTCCGGCGGTCCATGTAGGCCCCCACCTTGGTGTCGATGGGCAGTCCCTTGTTGGCGTAGGCCTCATAGGGCTGGACGGAGATGGTTTCTGTCTGGAAGATAAAGTTGCCCAGGCTGTAGAGAATCAGCCCGCCGCGGTACAGCTCCACGCCCCGCAGCTCGTGGGGGCCGTGGCCGATGACCGCCGAGGCTCCGGCGTCGATGCACCGCTTGGCCGCCTTCTCCAGAAAGGCCGGCGGGACGGCAAAGTCGTCGAAGTCGGTTTCGTGGACGTGGAGGCTCACCAGGACCACATCCGCCTGCCGCCTGGCCTCCCGGACCTCCTCCTCAATACGGGCCATGTCCCGCTCCAGGGGGGCGGTTTCCACCCGGTCCTCCTCCGCCAGGGCGAAGCGGTGGCTTCCGAAGACTGTCACATCCTCCGGGTTGGGGTTGACGTAGCCCAGCTTGATGCCGTAGTCGTTGTAGGCGTTGACATAGGTGATCCTGGCCAGCTCCTTTACCATGTCGAAGTGGGACCGGGTCACATGGTAGGTGGTGGTGAAGCGCAGGGGGCTGAGGCCCGGACGGCCCGGCATGGACCCGGACTGTCCCCCGGCCATGGAGGAGACGTGGAAGGTGGAGCAGGCGCTGACCAGGGCCACCCGGCCCTTCCGGCTCTCCAGATAGCAGGCCCGGGAGGCCTCCTCCAGGTTGGCCCCGGTGCCGGAGAACACCATGTCCCGCTCCCGCAGGTGGCGGATGGTGGCCATGACGCCGCCCTCCCCGTAATCCCCGGTGTGGTTGTTGGCGGTGGTGAAGAGATTGAAGCCATAGGAGCGCATATCGTCCAGGCACCGGGGGTCCGCCATGGCCCAGGTGCCGCCGCTGACGGCGGCGGGTGTTCCCTCGCTGTTGTGGAAGGTCATCTCCAGATTGGAGAAGCCCACGTCGTGGGCGCGGATGATATCCCGCAGGGCCTCAAAGCCCTCGTATCCCTCCGCCGGGATCCGCTGGGTGACAAAGGCGTCCCCGGTGGCGATAAAGCTCATGTTTTTCATATCGTTTTTCCTCTATGGACTGATTTAAAACAGGGGATAGACCGTCATGATCCAGCCCACGCTGACCACGGTGATGACAATGGCCGGAATCCATCCCATTTTTACCAGGTCCTTCATGGTGTAATTGCCCGCGCCCATCATCAGGGGCACCGCCGGGGTGGCCAGGGGGGTGAAGAAGGCGGTCATGCAGGCGATCATGCACAGCATGATGGGGCCGATGGGGTTCGCGCCCATGGACTTGCAGAGCATGATGTACAGGGGTGTAAAGATGGAGTACACGCCGGAGTTGAGCATGAACTGGGTGAGGATAAAGGGGACCACGAACAGCAGCAGGCCCACCAGATAGCCGTTGTCCAGCTTGACAATCACGCCGGCCAGGGCGTTGCCGATGAGATCCGCCGCGCCGGTGGCGGACAGGGCGCTGCCGATGCCCAGTGCGCCCACGTACAGCAGCACCATGCTCAGGTTCATGGCGTTGATGCCCTCGCTCTTGCGGAGCACGCCGGTGGCCATGATGACCAGCGCGCCGATGAAGGCCACCTGCCAGGTGGTCAGACCGATCTTGGAGGAGAAGATCATCCCCGCCAGCACCAGGGCGAAGGTGGCGTAGCCCACCACCTCCCGGAAGGGATCCAGGGGCTCCTGCTCCTTCTGAGCGCCGGCCTTGAAATTGGGGTCCGTCACAGCGGTGTCAGGGGCGAAGCGGGGAATCACAAAGATTGCCAGAAGGACGATTACCAGCAGAGTGGGGAGCTTGGTCTTGGTGATGTCCAGCAGGCCCATGTTGTACTGGGTGTACTCATAGGCCTCCAGAAAGCCCTGGATGCGGGCGAACTCGGAGATGGCGGCGCTGAAGGGCAGGCAGATGACGGTGCCGATGGCGGTGATGCCCAGGGAGAACATCATCTTGGAGGGGTTCACGTTCATCTCCCGGCAGGCGGCCAGGGCCAGGGGGAACACCACGCCGAAGACCACCACCGCCGAGGGGATGAACTGGGCCAGGATGCAGGTGAGAATCACATAGCCCGCCAGCACCTTGGTAAAGGACCCATGGCTGACCCGGGCGATGAAGCCGGAGATTTTGTTGACCATCTGGGTCCGGTTGAGGCCGGCGGAGACGATGAACATGGACGCCATCAGAATCGCGTTGGAGTTGGAGAAGCAGGCCAGAGCCTCCTTGGGCTCCAGACAGCCGGTGACCATCATTGCGGCCATGCTGATCAGGCTCAGCACGGTCAGGGAGACGTACTTTGTTGCGAAGGCGAAGGCTACGAGCGTCACCACGAAGATGACCAGGCAGATCGTCAGTTGACTCATACAGGTTCTCCTCTTTCTTAATTTTCCGCTCTCCCGCCGCGCGGCCGCCGCGCCGGGCTGCTGCTGGGGGTATTTTAGCACTTGACAGGCCGCTGAGACAAATATATAATTTTAATTTATATAGATAACCTGTATAGATGGATTGCAGAAAGAGAGGACGCTCCTGTGAGAGTTGAACAGTTTTTTTACGCCATCGAGATCGCCGACACCGGCTCGTTCAGCCAGGCCGCTCGGAATCTCTACGTCTCCCAGCCCAACCTGAGCCACGCGGTCAAGCAGATCGAGGAGCAGGTGGGCTTTCCGCTGTTTGTGCGCACCCCCTCGGGGGTGATCCCCACCCCGGAGGGCAACGATCTGATTGATCACTTCCGGGTTTTGAAGCGCGAGTATACCCAGCTGGAGAGTATTCTCCACCAGCCGGTCCGGCCTCAGCGGCTCCGCCTTCGGATCGCCTCCCTCAACTGCAGCCGCACCACCCCGGTCTTCGCGGAGATCAGCCGCCGTTACGCCGCCAGTCCGATCAGCTTTTCGTTCCTCAATTACGCCTTCCTCAAGGACCTGCTACCCATGGTGGAAACCTGTCAGGTGGATTTTGCCGTGATTGGGACACCCTCCACCAACTTGAAAAACATCCTGGGACAGCTGAGCAACCGCACAATTGAGTACCACCCCATTGCGGACAACCCCATTTCCGCCCTGGTGGGGCCGGAAAACCCGCTCTATTACGGCCCGGACACCGTTCCGATAGAGGCGCTGTACTCGTCTCCCGTGGTCCAGTACGGCAGCGCCGCCGTAGACCCGACCCACTGCCTGCCCCATATCACCGGCCTCTCCGCCCACGCCGCCGGGGAGATCCTGGTCAACCAGACCAACCTGTTCTACAACATTATCCAGACCACCCGGGCTGTCGGTCTGGTGGCCTACCGGCCGGAGGCGTTTGTGGAGGGGAAGGAGTGGCCCGGCATCCGCCCCCTGCGGCTGGCGGACTGCGCAATAACCGCCCATTACGGCTGGATTAAGCTCCGCCGCCTGCCCCTGTCGGATGTCGCTGCGGAGGCGCTGGCGGCGATCCAGGAGATTTTTTAGCGAAATATGGCTTTCCATAAATCCTGTTTATAGCCCGCGGGCTGGAGGGGATGGCTGCGTCCGATGTCATCTGGCGTCTCAAAATTTCGGAATAGAAAACGGCCCTGCTCCATTCGCCAAATTTTTGGTTGGCATGGAGCAGGGCCGGTCTCGTTACATCAGACGTGATAGCAGCCCCCGCCGATAAACTCCCGCATCAGGGAGGTCTTCGGGATGCTGTCCGAGGGGATGGGCAGAAAATAGTTTAAAAATTTCAGCAGCCGCTTGGCCTCCACATACTCCTCGCTGTCCCGGGGAACGCCGAAGAGAAGGGGCTGCACGTAGGTCTTCAGCAGAGCGGTCTCATAGATCAAAGCGGAGTTGAAGATCACATCCGCGCTGTCCTGAAACGGGAAGATATTATTCTCCTCCCCCCGCCGCACGGAGGGCCACATCTTGATGGTGGCCTGGGCGCTGTAGCCCCTGGTCCGGGCGTCCCGCTCGATCCGCCGCAGGAGGCGGGCGTCAGTGGAGGGGATGCGGTTGTGGTCGTCAATATTCAGCGTGGTGAGGCAGCTGATGTAGATTTTATACTTGCTTTCCCGGGGCAGCGCGTATGTGAACTGGTCGTTGAGACAGTGGATGCCCTCGATGACCAGAACGTCTCCCTCCCCCAGGGTGAGGGAATTTCCGTTGTACTCCCGGACACCCTTTTTGAAATTGTAGGTGGGGAGATCCACGGTCTCGCCGTTCAGCAGCCGCACCATGTCCGTGTTGAACTGCTCCACGTCCATGGCGCCCAGGCCCTCAAAATCGTAGTCGCCATTTTCATCCCTGGGGGTGTCATCCCTGTTTTTGAAGTAGTTGTCCGTGGCGATAGCGTGGGGCCGCAGGCCGCAGGCCCGAAGCTGGGTGGACAGCCGGTGGGAAAAGGTGGTCTTGCCGGAGGAGGAGGGGCCGGCGATCATGACGAAGCGGACCGCCCTGCGGGCGGCGATTTCGGCGGCGATATCGCCGATTTTTTTCTCCATCATGGCCTCGTAGGCCAGAATGAGCGGCATGGTATTGCCCTGGGAGACAACGGTATTCAGCTCCGCCACATTGGAAACATTCAGCGACTCGGCGCGCAGGTTGGAGTCATACAGCTCGTGGAAGACCTTCATGGCCGGCTGGAAGCCCCCCAGCTGGTTGGGGTCCTTCCGGGTGGGCAGGCGCAGAACAAAGCCGTTTTCAAACAGCTGAAGGCCAAAACACCGGATATAGCCAGTGTCCGGCACCATATAGCCGTAGAAGTAGTCCACAAAGCCGTCCAGGGAGTATACATTGACATGGGAGTTGATCCGAAAGCTGAACAGCTGGGCCTTGTGGATCAGCCGCTCCCGCTGGAACAGCTCTATGGCGTCGTCGGTGCTGATGGAGCGTTTTTCGATGGGCAGCGCCTGGGCGGACAGCGCCCGCATCCGCTCCTCCACCCGCTCCAGCAGGGCCTGGTCCAGGATAAACTGCCCCTGGGCGCGGATAAAGAGGGCGCGGCTGAGGGAGTATTCCACACGGATGCGGTCTACGTTCTCCCGGCCCACCACGTCATAAAAGGCTTTGAGCATCAAAAAAACCGTGCTGCGCTCATAAGTTTGAATACCGGGTATATCCTGGGCGGTAACCATTTTTAAGGAGCAGTCCCGGTCCAAAGTCTTGTGCAGCTCGCAGAGCTTTCCATCCCGGTTGACCAGCAGGATATCATAGGGAAACCGCTGCTGAAAGTCCGCCGCAATAGTGCGGTAGGATACCCCCTGGGGATAGGTATATTCTGTGCCGTTCACCATGACCTTTAACATTTTCTTTTCTTCCATATGACAACCTCCTATTACAATATAATTTGGTTGGAACCCTCGGCAGCCAGCCGGGGGACTTGGATGGTGAAACCCGAGTCGTGATGGAGGCCACCGGGAACTACCATCTGCCGGTTGCCGGCTTCCTTTACGATTCCGGGTTCTACGTCTCCGTGGTGAACGCCATGCTGGTACATGGCTACGGGAACAACAGCCTGCGGCGGGCCAAGACCGACAAGAAAGACGCGATCAAGTTGGCCAACTACGGCCTCGACCATTGGCTGGCGCCGCCCAGGTACATCCCGGAGGATGAAGTGCGGCTCATGCTGAAAACCACATACCGGCAGTACCAGCAGTGCGCCAAGGTGCAGACCATGCTTAAAAACAATCTGATTTCTTTGCTCGACACCGCTTTCCCGGACACGAACCGCCTGTTTACAAGCCCCGCCAGGGCGGACGGCAACGAGAAATGGGTGGACTTTATTGCCGCCTTTTGGCATTGCGAGTGCGTCTGTGGGCATTTCAGTGTCATGTCTAAATCCGATACCGCCAAACTTTTGGTGGAGCAGGCGGTATCCCAGCTCATGGCAGAGATCGGTGATGTACGCCCGCCGTTCATCCGCCAATGATTCAGTGTACCAGTTTGTAGACAGGAAACGTGTCGAGGGTAAGCCCTGCCGAGTTTACATGATGGCCTCCGCCAACAAGTTCCTGCGCATTTACTATGCTACCGTGAAGCAGTGCTTGGACAGCCTCGAAGCCTGATATCCAGCCCCGGATTCACTTATCACGGGTCAGCGTCAAAAAATTTCAGTGGCGGTGGCTTGATTCTTTATGCCCTTTTCCCTCTTTCAAAAAATCTTCTGTTTTTTCAATTTCGAACTTGACATTTGTTAGCAGGTCTAAATATATGATTACGTTTGCAGCTCTTCGGATTTATTTTATCAGATATTGCGGAATAATGCAATTCTTTGTTGAGGGGAATACGGCAGGGCGCAGGTTGGGACTTAAAATGCAAAAAGGACTGTTTACCTTACGGCAAGCCGTCCTATAATATTTTATGTGCTTTTTCTTTACCAGACAGCTTCTTTTCTATCTTCGTCAACCGCCTCGTATAATTCAGGACACTATCTCCTCCTGTTATCACCCTAGAGTCTGTTTTAAAACCATCAAAGTAAAGGAACCGACAATGGAAAATCGCATTGACGCTATCTACGCGAGACAGTCTGTGGACCGTAAAGACAGTATCAGCATTGAAAGTCAAATCGTACTTTGTCAATCAGTAGGGCCTCTATCCCCCGGAAAGCCAGTGTTTTCAAGGTGTTTGAGGCTTGTCGGCCTGCCCTTTTCCCTTGATTTTTCCCTTATGAGAAAATTTAAGGGAAAACCTCGTCAGCCGCTGCTCACGACCTTGTCCAGAAGCCTTGCGCTGGAACGCTTTACCTCTCTGGCGGCGTGGGCGTAGATGTTCATGGTCGTGTTGACATCCGAGTGTCCCAACAGCTCCTGCACATCCTTGGGGGCCGCGC
>JAIEIQ010000066.1 GCA_029065305.1 Oscillospiraceae bacterium | reverse complement strand
GCCATTGAGAACCTGACCGCCACCACCCTGCGCAACATCATCGGCGATCTGGAGCTGGACCAGTCCCTCACCAGCCGCGACCACATCAACACCAAGATGCGCGCCATCCTGGACGAGGCCACGGACCCCTGGGGCATCAAGGTCAACCGGGTGGAGCTGAAGAACATCATCCCGCCCCGGGAGATCCAGGACGCCATGGAGAAGCAGATGAAGGCCGAGCGGGAGCGCCGGGAGTCCATCCTCCAGGCCGAGGGCCAGAAGCAGAGCCAGATCCTGGTGGCCGAGGGTGAGAAACAGTCCGTGATCCTCCGGGCCGACGCCGCCAAGCAGGCCAAGATCATGGAGGCGGAGGCCCAGGCCGAGGCCATCCTCCGGGTGCAGCAGGCCACCGCCGACGCCCTCAAGCTCCTCAACGAGGCCGCGCCCAACGACCAGGTGGTGAAGCTCAAGGCCCTGGAGGCCTTCGCCGCCGCAGCC
Source organism: Oscillospiraceae bacterium (assembly GCA_029065305.1). Taxonomy (GTDB): domain Bacteria; phylum Bacillota; class Clostridia; order Oscillospirales; family Oscillospiraceae; genus Pelethomonas. Next base: position 2,448 of record JAIEIQ010000066.1, on the reverse strand, counting down.
GACGGCAAGGCCACCAAGATCATCATCCCCAGCGAGCTCCAGGGTCTGGCGGGCCTCGCCGCCGGGGCCCAGGCACTGCTGGGAAAGGACAAATAAAGACAGCGCCGGAAAGGGCCCGGCCTCCATCAGGAGGCCGGGCCCTTTTGCGCTATTGCTCTGTGTTGCCGCAGTCCGTTCCGTTTTTGGGAGGCAGCAATGTAATCTCCGGCTCCGGAGCGCTGATGTACATCTCCTCGCACCTGCGCTGAGCGGCAATCAGAATATTGATCGCTTTCTCTGTTTCACGGACCATTTCATGGTACATTTTTTTATAATCAGCCATTATATCACCCCAAATGGATTATATATCATCCTCGCGGAAAATACAACAAAAAATTCTCATGTATATTTACCCTGTAGTTTACATTAGAATACCCCTGTGAGGTGATAGGAAATGCCGTTTGTACCAAAGAAAACCCGAAAAAAGGTGGAATCACGATATAAAACGATCTATCTGCGCCAGGAAATCATTGAAGCGCTGGAGAAAATCGCTCAAAAAAATAATACCAGCTTCAACAATGTGGTGGTCAGTATGATCGAGCAGTGTCTGGAGGAGAACGAGGACGAACCGGATTGACGGCTCGTCCTTTTCCGATATATGCTTCCTGTCTCAGTATATTATAGTCAATTTGTTGGGCATAGTCAATACATTGAATATGATAATGTTGATGCGGGTGATAGCAAGTGATTAGTTACCAGCCGTTTTACCAGACATTGCTCAAGCGCGGCATAACTGAATACCATTTGATATACAAGGAAGGATTCTCCGCCAATATCCTACACAGAATGAAGCACGGCCAAAATATAACGGTCAAAACGATTGACACGCTGTGCTTCATTCTCGACTGCGAAGTTTCAGATATTATTCAATATGTGAAAGAGGAGTAAGCCGGATTTGCCGTGCTAAAGGCGCAGGGGGAATCAATATGCAGGAACGCTTCCGGGAGAAATACCGCGTATTAGGACTGAAAATTGCATATTACCGGAAAAAGCGGGGTTACACCCAGGAACAACTTGCCGAGCTTATCGACAAAAGCTGGTCTTTTATCAGCCAGGTTGAGGCCAACAACGGCAAGAAAATCAAAGGCATCTCCCTCGATACGCTCTTCACCATGTCAGAGGTGCTGGAGGTCCCTGTTGAAAAGTTTTTTGTGGAGGATTAAACTAGTGCTGTTTTGGGGAGACAGCACTAGTTTTTTATGCTCCGGCACATTTCCATGCAGTTTGCGTCTAAGAGGGTGAAAGGGGGGGAGCTCCGTGCCGAAAAAAATTCTGGCGCTCTACAGTCTGGCCCATTTCTGGGTGGATTTGAGCTGCGCCCTGCTGGTGTTTCGGACCATGGCGGGGGAGGAAACTTTCGTGCTGTGCCTGCTGCTGTACAATTTCTGCGCCTTTGCCCTGCAAATGCCCCTGGGCCTGCTGGCGGACCGGCTGGACCGGAACGGCCTGACCGCCGCCGCCGGCTGTGCCCTCACGGCCCTGGCCTATCTGCCCCTGCCGGCGGTTCCGGCGGCGATAACTGCCGGGACGGGCAACGCCCTCTTCCACCTGGGCGGCGGCATCGACGTTCTCAACGCGGGCGAAAAGCGTGCCGCCGCCCTGGGGGTGTTCATCTCCCCCGGCGCGCTGGGGCTCTTTATCGGAACACTGTGGGGGAGGAGGGCCGCCCCGGCCCTCTGGCTGGGCCCCGCCGGACTGCTGGCCCTGGGGGGAGCGATTCTGTTTTTCCGCCGGGGGCCCTCCGGCAACAGCCCGCTGGAGCTGACGCCGAGGGGCGGATATGGGCCGCTTCTGCCCCTGTTTCTGGTGGTGGTGCTGCGGTCCTATATGGGGATGAACCAGACCTTTTCTTGGAAAAGCCAGTGGGCCCTGGCGCTCACCCTGGCGCTGGCGCTGGGCAAAACCGCCGGCGGCTTCGCCATGGACCGTCTTGGGCCCCGGCGGGCGTCGGCGGGGAGCCTGGGGCCGGCGGCGGTATGTTATCTGGCCTGCGCCCTGCCGGGACCGGGACTGCTGGCGGTGTTCCTCTTCAACATGACCATGCCGGTGACGCTGTGGGCCGCGGCCCGGACGCTGCCCGGGGCGAAGGGCTTCGCCTTCGGCCTGCTGACCTTCGGACTGTTTTTGGGGTGGCTTCCGTCCTATCTGGGCTGGCCCAGCCTGATGACGGGCCCCGCCGCCTATGCCGCCGTAAGCCTGCTGAGCCTGGTCCTGCTGTGGGTCCCGCTGAGAGGGGAGGCGGTGCGGTGCTGAAAATTCTGGCCGTTTCCCTGGCTCTGACGCTGGCGCTGGAGGAGCTGTTCGGCATGGCCTGGGGCCTCCGGGGGCGGCGGGAGCTGGGGCTGATGGCGCTGGTGAACTGCCTGACCAATCCGCCGGTGGTGCTGCTGTACCACACCGCCGTGGGGC
>JAIEIQ010000065.1 GCA_029065305.1 Oscillospiraceae bacterium | reverse complement strand
AGCTCTGATTCATTCAAAATGGAGCCCGGCGGGGAGAATCTCCACAGCGGCTCCGGCTGGACCGCCACAGCGGATCCGGCGGAGGCGGAGGACATGCGGATGTTCGGCTACCGGGCGGTGGACACCCGGATGCTCAAGCGGCTGGTGGACCTGAAAAGCGCGGCCATGTGGGTGTGGCAGATCGGCGTATGGGCGGCGGGGACGTTTCTGCTGACGGTGAATCTGCGGTTCTGGCTGAAGCTGGCGAAGACGAGGCGCCCGGCGGGGTCCTGCCGGGGTCGGCGGGTGTATGTGGCGGCGGGATTGGCCTCGCCGTGCCTGTTCGGTTTGTTCCGGCCCGCTATCTATCTGACGCCGGGGCTGAACGAAACCGAAAAGGAGCATGTCCTGGCCCACGAGTACACCCACTTCCGCCACGGGGACCACGCCTGGGCGGTGTGGCGGGGAGTCTGTCTGGCCCTCCACTGGTACAATCCCCTGGTGTGGCTGGCGGCGTATCTGAGCCGCCGGGACTGCGAGCTGGCCTGCGACGAGGGGGCGGTGAAGCTCCTTGGCGAGGAGCGCCGGGCGGACTATGGCCGGACCCTGGTGGGGCTGGTGGCTGGGCGGACCGGCCCTGCGGATCTGGTGCGCTGCGCCACCACCATGACCGGGGGAAAATCCGCTGTCAAGGAGCGGATCGCTCTGCTGGTAAAGCGGCCCCGGACCACGGCGGTGATGGCGGTTCTTGTTGCTCTGGCCTGTGCGCTCTCCGCGGCCTGCGCCTTCACCGGGGCGAAGAAGCTCCCCGAGACCCCGGAGGAGATGACCACCATCGGCCAGAGAAGCCAGGGCGTCACCGCCTCCACCAACCTGAACGAGGTGACGGCGGAGCGGGTTTTCGAGGAGGACCCGGAGGACATGGCCCGGCTGCTTCTGTCCACCTGGTTTGAAAGCATCGAGCGCTATGAGGCGGAGCCCCGGGACGCGCTGCGGGACAGTTATCTCCTCTCGGTGGAGATCCGGGAGGAGCGGCGGGACTACGACACCCACGATGTCCAGGCATCGTTCAGTGTGAAGTACGCGGTCCGGCCCGCAAGTGATATCTACACCACCTGGTGGGCCGGAAACGGCGGGGCTCCCACCGAGGAGGAAAAGGAAGCCTATCCCCACCTCGCCAGCGGGGACGGCTGGATTGTGAAATACGGCCAGGGCTATGTGGTCCGGGATGGCAAGACGGGGCTCTGGTCCATTCCGGAGATGGGCACCGGGGGCTATGCGCTCCACTATCTGAACCTGGACGACAGCCTCCACAGCTGGATTTGGACCATGCCCTGTCCCCCCGCTGAGGAGCTGCCTGCGGCGGTTGGCGCGGAAAATGACTTCTGGCAGCTGCTCTCGGAGCTGCCGGGGAGCGGTGTCGCCCTGTACCGCCGGTCCTGGGACACGGAGCATGTCTACCTGCGCTATGGGGAGCACTTCCAGGTGCTGGAGCACAGCCTAGAGGGGCTGGACATGCTGCCCCTGCTGGAGTATGTGGACGACAGCACCATCGCCATCCACTTCCGGCGGCACGAGGGGGTCTACTTCAACGGCGAGACCACCGAGCCAGGGGTGGTCAGCGACGTGCTTCACTGTGTATGGAACGGGACCTACTGGGAGACCTGGCAGGTGGGCTCCCAGCCGCCCCAGACGGCGGGGCCCGACCTCCAGGGCTCCGTCCGGCTGCTCTCGGAGCTGCCGGAGGACAGCGTCGCGGCCTACTTGGACCAGAGCACGGGGCGCTGCTTCCTTCAATATGGGGACAGCCTCCAGTGGGTGGAGGAGCCGCTGGACGGCCAATGGCCCCCAGAGCTGTATTTCGAGGACCTGGACGGCGACGGGGAAAAGGAGTTGGCTGTTATCTACTGCACAGGTTTCAGCACAGGTGCCGCCATATTTGAGCTGACAGTCTATGAGTGGGACGGCCAGCTCTGGACGGGAACCCAGTATGACCTGGAGGTGCAGAAGAATCTTTTCAACAGAGACCGCTCCTACCTGTTTGACGGAGAAACCGGCCGCGCGGAAATCCGTTATCAGGACAGCAGCGCCACCCTGGACCTCTCCCAGTTCTGGGAGGAAGGCTATTGGCTCGCCGCGCCGGAGTACTGCGGCATTACGGACCTGATGACCAGCTTCGCCTATCAGTCCGGTTCGTTCCTCCTGACCTACGGCGGAGAGATTATTTCCACCGGCTCCGGCCACCTCCACGGCTGCGTTTTTACCTATACCTGCCCTGTCTACTACGACGGCCAGGGGTTTCTCACCGGGGCGGGGTGGCTGGAGAGCGACTATATGTGGTCTCCCCCGGTGGATGAGAGTTTATTGACGCCTGCTTTCCGGCGGATCCTGCGGAACTTCATCGCGGAATGCCAAGCGAATGGCACGGAGGACATCTCCGGCGAGTATTTCGCCGTCTGCGATATAAACGGCGATGGGGAGAACGAGCTGATCACCCAGCGAAACAACACCGCTATGGCCGGGCAGGTCGAGCGGATCTATGACAGATCGGGGAACGAGCTCTTCTCGGCCTTCCCAGACATCACCTACTATGACAACGGCGTGGTCCTCGCAGGCTGGAGCCACAACCAGGGCTGGGCCGGGGACAGGCTGTGGCCCTACACGCTGTACCGCTGGGACGGAGCGGGCTATGAGGAGATCGCCAGCGTGGACGGCTTCGACAAGTCCCTGCGGGAGGGCGCGGGAGAAGAGCGCTTCCCGGACGAGCTGGACAAGGACGGAGACGGCTATCTCTACTATATTATTATCGAACCCGGCGGCTATGCCCCCGACTACGGCACACCCATGGACAACGCGGACTACGAGGCGTGGCTGTCGTCCTACACCAGCGGCGCGGCGGCACTGGAGATCCCCTATATGCCCCTGACGGAGGAGAATATCGCGGTCATCGGATGACCCCGCTTGCCATTTAAAAAAGGATTGCCGCGCCCTTCCGGCGCGGCAATCCTTTTTCCCTCACGCGCATCCCCAGTTCACCGGCAGGACCGCGCCCGCCAGCCGCTCCGGCTCCGGGTACGTTTCTCCGAAGGTCTCCACCTCCACCCGCTCCACCACAATGGGCGACGCCGGGGCGGTGATGCGGACGGACGGGTCCAGATCGAAAGGCACCTCCACCACCGGCAGGGTGTTCCACCGGAGGACCTCCTCCAGCCCCTCGACGATCCTGCCGAAGGCCGGATAGCTGAAGTCCAGCCTGGGGTTGGACTTCAGGGGGAAGAAGAATTCCCCGCCGGCGATGCCGTTTTCATAGCCGCCCATGACGATGGTTCCCACATCCGCCTTCAGATGGTTGGGGAACCCGGCGGACTGCGTCTCATAGGGGATCAGATACCGGGCCTCCGGCCGGCCGAAGGCGGTGTAGCTCATGTCCGCCACAAAGTCCGGGGCCAGCCGCTCCATGGCGTGGTGGTCGAAGCAGCCCAGCCGGGCCAGATACAGAAAGCTGCGGACCGTGTTGGGGGCCTCCTCCGGATAGAGCTCGCAGACCACGGCGGGGCCGTGGGCCAGGCGGATGGTGGCGATAGGGTGTGTCATGGAAAACGCCTTCCTTTCTTTCAGCTTGTCCCCTATCATACAGCGCGGCGGCAAATCTGTCAAATATCTGTAATTTTACAACAAAACCCCGGGTGTTTCCGGGAAAAGATACGGTCAAACTGATAAAATCGAGGAAGTCCCCTTTACATCAGCGCTTTGCAGTGCTAAAATGCTGGATAATATGACCACCCGGAGAAGAGGAGAAACTGCCCTATGGTGAAGTTTATCGCCAAGCGGCTGGCCATGATGGCGGCCACGCTGTTTGTCATTCTGCTGATGACCTTCCTCATCATGCACGCCATCCCCGGCGGGCCCTACAGCGCCGGCAAGCGCCTGCCCGAGGCCATTCAGGCGGCGCTGGATGAGAAATACAACCTCAACGCCCCCCTCTATGTCCAGTTCTGGGATTACCTCCAGGGGGTGCTGCGCTTTGATCTGGGCCCCTCCTTCAAGTATGAGGGGATGTCGGTCAACAGCCTTATCGCCCAGGGCTTTCCCATCTCGGCGGCGCTGGGGGTTTTCTCCATGATCTTCACCCTGGTACTCAGCATCCCCCTGGGGATCATCGCCGCCCTCAAGCACGGCCGGTGGCAGGACACCTTCATCGGCGCGGTGACGGCGCTGGGTGTGACCATCCCCTCCTTTGTGGTGGCCACGCTGCTGGACTACTTCCTGGCCTACCGGCTGGGCTGGTTCCCGGTGTTCGGCGTGGCAACCCTCAAGGGCTACGTCCTGCCGGTCATCGCCCTGTCGGGGTACTATCTGGCTTTTGTCACCCGCCTGACCCGGTCCAGCCTCATGGACGTCATGCGCTCCGACTATATCCGCACCGCCCGGGTCAAGGGCCTGCCGGAGTACAAGGTGGTGGCCCGCCACGGCCTACGCAACTCCCTCATCCCGGTGGTGACGGTGCTGGGCCCCATTCTGGCGGGACTGCTGATGGGCTCCTTTGTGGTGGAGAAGATCTTCGCCCTGCCGGGCATGGGCCGGTTCTTCATCAACAGCATCACCAACCGGGACTACACCGCCATCATGGGCTTCACCCTGTTCTACGCCACCATTCTGGTGGTGCTGGTGTTCCTGGTGGACATTGTGTACAGCATCATCGATCCCCGCATTAAGCTGGGCGAGTGAGACAGGAAGAGGAAGAGAGGGGATCGGAAATGAGTCAATTTATGCCCAGCGACTGGGCGCTCTGCGGCGAGGCCCGGCGGGAAAGCGATCTGGCGGCCGGGGCCAGCGTCAGCTATGTGAAAGAGGTGTTCTATCAGTTCACCCGCCGGTGGACGGCGATTGCCGGCGTCCTTCTGGTGGCGGTGATGCTGGCGCTGTCCATCGCGGGGCCCCTGTTCAGCGAGAACTCCTTCGACAACCAGCAGCGGACCTATGTGAGCACGCCGCCCATCCTGCCGGTCTACGAGGTCCACGGGCAGCGCTACTACGTCTCCACCAGCGGCAAGCTGCTGGCGGTGGACGGGGACGGGCGGCTCCAGGAGGCGGTGCCCAGCCTGGGGGAGGAGCGGGAGAACAAGCGGTACGTCTACGAGCTGGACGGGGAGACCTTCTACCTCAGCTACCGCAGCAGCCCCTTCGTCCTGGAGGACGCCCAGGGCCAGCGCCAGCCCATGACCCGGGTTTGGAACCGCCGGTTCCCCCTGGGGTCCGACTACCTGGGCCGGGACATCATGGTCCGGCTGATGTACGGGGCCAGAATCTCTCTGACGGTGGCCTTTGTCGCCACGCTGGTGAATCTGGTCATCGGCATCCTCTACGGCAGTATCTCCGGCTACCTGGGGGGCATGGTGGACGTGGTGATGATGCGCATTGTGGACATCATCAGCTCCATTCCCCTGACCATGTACGTGATTCTCATCATGGTCCTCTTTGACAACGGGGGCCTGACCAGCATTATCATCGCCCTGGGCTCGGTCTACTGGGTGGACATGGCCCGGGTGGTCCGGGGGGAGATGCTGAGCCTGAAGAAGCAGGAGTACGTCTCCGCCGCCCAGACCATGGGCAGCGGCACCTGGTATATCCTGCGCAGGCACCTGATCCCCAACACCCTGGGGCCCATCATCGTCACCGCCACCATGCAGATCCCCTCGGCTATCTTCACCGAGGCGTTTATGAGCTTTATCGGTCTGGGCGTGTCCGTGCCCATGGCCTCCCTGGGCACCATGTGCAACGACGCCCTGGAGACTCTTCAGATCGCCCCCTACCAGCTGGCCTTTCCGGCGGGGACCATCTGCCTGGCTATGTTCGCCTTCAACTTCATCGGCGACGGCCTGCGGGACGCCTTTGACCCCCAGATGCGCAAGTGAGCGGAGGTGCGCGAATGCCTGATACCATTTTGAAAATTGAAAATCTCCACACCTCCTTCCGCACCCGCGCCGGGGAGGTCCAGGCGGTCCGGGGCGTCAGCCTGGACCTCCGCCGGGGAGAGATCCTGGGCATTGTGGGGGAGTCCGGCTGCGGCAAGAGCGTCACCGCCATGTCGGTGCTCAAGGTCCTGCCGGAGAACGCCTTCCACCCGGCGGGGAGGATCCTCCTGGGGGAGAAGGACCTCCTGACGCTGCCCCCCAGGGAGATGCGGAAAATCCGGGGCGACAAAATTTCCATGATCTTTCAGGACCCCATGACCGCCCTGAACCCGGTCAAAACGGTGGCGGACCAAATCAGCGAGGTGATTCGGCTCCACCAGAAGCTGTCCAGGGCCGACGCCCTGCGCAAGGCCTGTGAGATGCTGGAATTGGTGGGTATCAGCGCCGAGCGGATTAACGACTATCCCCACCAGTTTTCCGGCGGCATGAAGCAGCGGGTGGTCATTGCCATTGCGCTGGCCTGCAACCCCAGCCTGCTGATCGCCGACGAGCCCACCACCGCCCTGGATGTGACCATTCAGGCGCAGGTCATTGAGATGATGGGCCGGCTGAAGGAGGAGCTCAAGACCTCCATGATTCTCATTACCCACGACCTGGGCGTGGTGGCTGAGAT
>JAIEIQ010000064.1 GCA_029065305.1 Oscillospiraceae bacterium | reverse complement strand
TAATTATCCGGCCACCCCCGATATCACCACACGCATTACGGTCGCCAGCGTCATTTGTGTAAACTCGACAGGCGGGGGTTGGCGCCCTGCCACGTGCTGGATCTGCGCGGCAGCGGCTCGGTGCTGCTGCTCCAGTGATCTCCCTTTCAGGAAGGAGTTAGCCTTATGCGATATGAAACCATTTCTCTCACCGTCCCCAGCGCGGACGGCCCGGCCCAGCTGACCGCCTACGCGCCGGACAACAGCCCGGAGACCGGGATGTCCCGGCTGCGGCCCGGCATTATCATCTGCCCCGGCGGCGGCTACGGCATCGTGTCCGAGCGGGAGGCGGAGCCCGTTGCCCTGCGGTTTCTGGGGCTGGGGTACGCGGCCTTTGTGCTGCGCTACCACGCGGCTCCCCGGGGCCGCTGGCCCATCCCCCAGCGGCAGCTGCTGGCGGCGGTGGACTACGTCCGGACCAACTGCGGGGACTACCATGTGGACCCCAAGGCGGTGCTTGTCATGGGCTTCTCGGCGGGGGGGCACCTGGCCGCCTGCGGCGGGACCCTGTGGAACCGGCCCGAGGTCTACCGGTCGCTGAAGAAGAAGGCCCTGGCCTACCGGCCCGACGGGATGATCCTCTGCTACCCGGTGATCACCTCCGGGGACCACGCCCAGCGCACGTCCTTTCAGAACCTGCTGGGGGACCGGTACGAGGAGCTTCTGCCCCTGCTGAGCCTGGAGCGGCGGGTCAAGAGCAGCACGCCCCCCACCTTCATCTGGCACACGGCGGACGACACGGTGGTGGATCTGGAGAACACCCTCCTCTTTGAGACGGCCCTCCGGGCCCGGGGGGTGCCAGTGGAGTGCCACATCTACCCCCACGGGGCCCACGGCCAGTCCCTGGCGGACCGGACCTGCTTCCAGCCGGAGGAGCTGTGGAAGGTCAGCGTCCCCTGCGCCGGGTGGGTGGCCAAGTGCGACGCCTGGATTCAGAACACCTTTATGCGGTAAGGGGGAGAGCGCTGTCATGTGGGTATGTCCCAAGTGCGGACGGGCGTTCCGCAATACCGATCAAAGCCACTACTGCGGGGAACCGCCAAAGACCATCGAGGAGTACATCCTCCGCCAGCCGGAGGATGTACAGCCCTATCTGCGCCAGGTGGACAGCGCCATCCGCGCCGCCCTGCCGGAGGCGGAGGAGAAAATCTCCTGGAGTATGCCCACCTACTGGAGGGGGCACAATCTGATCCAGTTTGCCGCGTCCAAGCGCCACATCGGCCTCTACCCGGGGCCGGAGGCCGTGGAGGCCTTTGCCGGGCGGCTGGAGGGCTTCCAGACCAGCAAGGGGACCATCCGCCTCCCCTACGACAGGCCGCTGCCCCTGGAGCTGATTGCGGAGATCGCGAAGTGGTGCAGGACCGCCCGCTGAGTACGCCGCCCCGGCGGGGGCGGCGCTCTTTTTTCTTCTTTGGCTGAGAGTTTTCCCGTTTGCTTCGTATTACAAGACGACCGGAGAAGATCTCCGTAGTCCGCCGGGAGATGCCGTTGACTGCCTCCAGCTATACTCCCAGAGCGCAGTAGAGCAAAACAAAGGGGGGAGACGGAAAACCGTCTCCCTCTTCTCTGCCCACAAGCGGGAAAATCGTATCAACTCCCCGCTGTCAGCCGGACGGAGGCGGCAGCCTCCTCCGCCGTGCTGGTGGGGGTGAAGGTCGCGCCCGAGGGCAGGACCCGCTCGGTGTAGGGCACCGTCAGCATATCCCCAGCCTTCAGCCCGGCGGGGAGCTGGAAGGAGCCGGAGAGTGCCACCTCCGTCAGCCGCCCCTCCAGGAGAGTTCCCCGCACATGGGCCTCCAAACCTGCTCCGATGGCCTTTTTGATGCCCTCCAGGCTCCAGTCCTCCGTCTCCACGGTCAGCTCCTCCGGGCTGCTGCCCCAGGCGGCGGAGCTCCAGGCCCGGCTGGCGGAATTGATCATCTCGCCATCGGTCCGCTCCCCGGTGGAGATGGGCGGATTGGCCGGATTGACAATGGGCGGCGTAACGTAGGGTGTGCCGCCGGAGCTGTCAATCCTCAGGCCGTTTTCCGCGTCCCAGCGGTAATCCCAGCCGAAGGAATCCACGGCGAAGGCCCAGGTGAGGGGAAAATAGGTGACGCCGCTGTAGTTAAGCAGGGGATACTTGGCGGCGCTGTTGTCAATCCCCTCGTCGTTCACCACCACAGGGTAGTCCACCCGGGTGGCGGAGACACTGCCCCTCCTGCCGCTATGGCCCGTGTCGGGCACATAGTCCCCGGCCTCGCCGGTCCTGGTGATGATCAGGGTCCGGGAGGGCGCGTCCCACTCCGTCGTAAGGCCAAGAAAGCGGCAGAGGTGGAAGGTCATGGGGAAATAGGTGATATCCCTGTACACCAGCAGGGGGTACTCGGCGGAGGAATTGTCAATGGCACGCCCGTTGATGACCACCTTACCGGCGGCAACACCGGCCTGCACCTCCGCCGCCCGGGCGGCAGGGACCGCGCTTGTCAGCGCCAGCACGCAGAGCAGAGCGCACAGAATTTGTTTCCCTTTCATAGAGACAGCTCCTTTCCAGATGTCAAGCTGCTAACGCAGTTTGTACGACAAGTGTAACACTCTCGCTCACAAAAAGCTACGGCATTTTTGACAAAGATGCGGCTGAAAATTTGGGGAAGCTGCCCAACACTCCGACAGCGTAAAAAAGAAACCCCGCGCCTGAGGGGCAGGCAGCGGGGTTCTTCTTATTTCGCGTACTCGACAACCTTGGTCTCCCGGATGACGTGGACCTTGATCTGTCCGGGGTACTCCAGCTCGTCCTCGATCCGCTTGGCCAGCTCCCGAGCCAGAATCACCATCTGGTCCTCACTGACCTGCTCGGGGCGGACCATGACCCGGACCTCCCGGCCCGCCTGGATGGCGAAGGACTTCTCCACGCCGGGGTAGGTGCCGGTGATCTCCTCCAGCTTCTCCAGGCGCTTGATATAGTTCTCCAGATTCTCCCGCC
>JAIEIQ010000063.1 GCA_029065305.1 Oscillospiraceae bacterium | reverse complement strand
GCCCATCCGGACCACGAGATGATCGACTGGGTCATCGGCCCGTTTACCGCCCAGGAGAAAAAGGCGGTGGAGGAGGCGGTGGGCCGGGCGGTGGACGCTGCTCTGTGCGTGATGGAGCGGGGCGTCCAGGAGGCCCAGAACCGCTACAACTGAACCGGCGGACGAGAACGCCGCAGGCTTTAAAAAGCCTGCGGCGTTTGTATTCCGTCAATTTTTATGTCCGTACCGGCGCGGAGCGCGATGTACTTACTTTTTCAGCTTGAACCGGCGGGTCTGCTCCTGGAGCAGCCGCACCTGGTCGAAGAGCTCGGTGCTCACCGCAGCGGACTCCTCACTGCTGGCGGAGTTGGTCTGAACCACCATGGAGATCTGGCCGATGCCCTCCGTCACCTGGGCGATGGAAACTGCCTCGCCCTTCACCGCGTCGGCAATCTCGCCGATGGAGGCGTTGGACTGGGCCACCAGCTCCAGGGTCTTGCTCAGGGTGTCGGAGACCTCGCTGACAATATGACTGCCGCGATCCGCCGCGTGGACGGAGTTCTCAATAAGCCCCTTGGTGGCCTTGGCCGCCTGGTCGGACCGGGCCGCCAGGGAGCGGACCTCATCGGCCACCACGGCAAAGCCCTTGCCGGCGGTGCCAGCCCGCGCCGCCTCCACAGCGGCGTTCAGGGCCAGAATATTGGTCTGGAAGGCGATATCCTCGATGGTGGCGATGATCTTCCCGATCTGCTGGGACGCCTGGGTGATGTCCGCCATAGCGGCCACCATCTGCTGCATCTGCTGGCCGCTGATCTGGACCTGCTCGCCGGTGAGGCGGGCGTTGTCCTGGGCGGCGGCGGCGGCCTTGACATTCTGTTCCGCATTCTTGGTCAGATCGTCCAGAGTGGCGTACAGCTCCTCCACCGCGCTGGCCTGCTCCGTGGCCCCCTGGGCCAGGGACTGGGCTCCGCTGGAGAGGTGCTCGGCGTGGCTGGAGACCTGGTGCTCGGCCTCGGTGATGCTGGCCATGGCCCCGGAGAGGGTGGTGGTCAGGCTGTTGATGGACTCCTCAATGGACCGGAAGTCGCCGATATAGCTGCTGGAGGTCCCCACATCAAAGTTTCCGGCGGAGAGCTGGGCCATGATGCGGTTGATATCCATCACATAGCCGTAAATCGCAGACATGGATTCCCGCAGGGTATTGGCCAGCTGGCCCATCTCGTTCTTGGAGGTATAGGTCAAATCCAGCTGGAGCTTCCCATCCTTGAGGGGCCGGGCGCTGCTGGTGATGGTCAGAATGGGCTTAACCACATAGCCCATCACGTAGAAGGCCAGGCTCAGCATACAGATGAGGGCCAGGGACAGGCACACGGCGGCGGTCAGGTGCATCAGGAAGGCCACCTGCTCCATGCGCTCCGCAGCCGCGTTGCTCATGGCGGTGCCCTCGTCCACCACCTGGTCCAGCAGGCCCACCAGGGTGGTCAGATTGGCGCTGATGGTGTCCTGGAAATAATTCTGGGCCTGCGTTAGGTTGGTGCCGCCCAGGCCGAGGACATAGGTGGCGGACTCATGGAGCTCCTTGTGGAGGGGCTCCAGCTGCCGGCGGAGATCGTTGATCTTCTGGTTATCCGTGGAAAATTCGGTGTCGTAGAGCCACTGGCCCAGGACGCACTTGGTGTAGTCGGTGCTGCCGGTGAACTCCGTACCGGCGTAAAGGGCATTGCTGAGGTTTGTGGCCCACTTGTAATGGGCGGTCTCCGCGTGCTGGCTCTTATCCAGCAGATCGTTGGCCCTGGCGGCGGCCTCCTGCGCGTTTTGGAGGCGGAAGGTGTTAAACGTAACCACAAAGCTGAATAACAGGACGGAAGCCAGCGCCGCAGCCACCCGAATCCATACAGAGCGTTTAATGCTTGTTCCCATAGAAACACAACCTCTCTTAAAAAATTCCCAAATTCGCGGGCTCTCTCTATGCCGTACTAGTATATCATATTCCAGAAGACTTTTTCAATATAAACTTTTGCGGTTTGCCGCCCATCTTAATTTACACGCGCTTCCAGCTGGCCCCCTCCTTGGTATCCACTATCTCAATGCCCTGTGCCTTCAGCTCCTCCCGGATGCGGTCGGCCTCGGCGAAGTTTTTGGCCTTCTTGGCCTGGGCTCTCTGGAGCACCAGAGCGTCAATGGCCGGATCCCCCTCACCGGTGATGACGATATCCCCGGAGGCACTGGCGGAGGCTCTGACCTTGGCGTCCGCCTCCCGCTTCGCCGCCGCCTTCTCCAGCAGCCGCAGGCCCAGAACCGTGTCGAAGTCCCCCAGCAGGGCCAGCTTGGTTTCGTCATTGGCGGGGGCCTTCAGAACGTCGTAGAGGGCCGTCACCCCCAGGGAGGTGTTCAGATCGTTCCCCAGGGCCTTCCGGAACTTCTCCTTCTGGGCGTCAAATACCGCCTGGTCGATCCCGCCCTCGCCGGGGGTTAGCGCGGCGATACGGGCAAGGAGCTTGTTATAGGCTCCCTGGGCGTTGTCTAGGTTCTCCCAGGTAAACGCCAGGGATTTCCGGTAATGGCTCTGGAGGCAGAAAAACCGGTAGGCCAGAGGGTTATACCCCTTCTCCTCCAGCAGGGAAACGGTGAGGAACTCCCCCTTGGACTTGCTCATTTTTCCGTCGGGGGTGTTCAGGTGCAGGACGTGCATCCAGAAATTGCACCACTTGTGGCCCAGGTAGCTCTCGGACTGGGCGATTTCGTTGGTGTGATGGGGGAAGGCGTTGTCGATGCCGCCGCAGTGGATGTCCAGATCCTCCCCCAGGTGCTTCATAGAGATGCCCGAGCACTCGATGTGCCAGCCGGGGTAGCCCACCCCCCAGGGGGAATCCCACTTGAGGGCCTGATCCTCAAACTTGGACTGGGTGAACCAGAGGACGAAGTCGTTCTTGCTGCGCTTGTTGGTGTCCTCCTCCACGCCCTCCCGGACGCCCACGGCCAGATCCTCGGCGTCGTGGTCGTTGAAGATATAGTACCGCTCCAGCTTGGAGGTGTCGAAGTAGACGTTCCCCCCGGCCTGATAGGCGTAGCCGGTGTCGAGGAGCTTGGTGATGACCTTGATATACTCGCCGATGCAGCTGGTGGCGGGCTCCACCACGTCCGGGCGCTTGATGTTCAGCTTCCGGCAGTCGTCGAAGAAGGCGTCTGTGTAGAACCGGGCGATGTCCATGACGGACTTGTTCTCCCGCTTGGCGCCCTTGAGCATCTTGTCCTCGCCGGTGTCGGCGTCGCTGGAGAGGTGGCCCACGTCGGTGATATTCATAACCCGCTTGACGTTGTAGCCCTCATAGCGCAGGAATTTCTCCAGCACATCCTCCATGAGGTAGCTGCGCAGGTTGCCGATATGGGCAAAGTGGTAGACCGTGGGGCCGCAGGTGTACATCTTGACGATATCCGGGTGGTTGGGGACGAACTCCTCTTTGCGGCGGGTGGCGGAATTGTATAGATACATGGCAAAATCTCCTTTGCATCCCATTTTACATCCTCATTATATTACCAGCCCCAGCCCCCCGCGTCAAGCGGATTTGCGGGAACCTGTTGCGATAGTCCCGCCGGCGTGGTATAATGCCTCCAAAACGCAGAGAGGACGGATGGAAATGGACCGGGAAAAGCTGGAGCGGCAGATGGCGGAGCTGCCCATCGTGGAGTACATATTTTTTGAGACGGAGGAGCTGATTTTCACCGAGCGGGTGCGGATGGTCTGCCGGACGGACTGCGCCCAGTACGGGAAGAGCTGGGCCTGTCCACCCGCAGTGGGGACGGTGGAGGCGTGCCGGGAGCGGTGTCTGTCCTACCCCCGCGCCCTGCTGCTCACCACCATGACCGAGGTGGAGGATATCGCCGATATGGAGGCCACCCTGTCCACCCGGGGGGGCCACGAGGCCGTCACCCGGCAGGTCAACGCCTTCCTCCGGGACCAGGGCGCGGAGACCTATCCTCTGTCCACGGAGTCCTGCGCCATCTGCGCCCAGTGTACCTACCCCGACAGCCCCTGCCGCCACCCGGAGAAGATGTTCCCCTGTGTGGAGAGCCACGGAATTCTCATTACCGAGACCGCCGAGCGGTACGGCATCAGCTTTCAGGCCGGCGGGAACGTCGGCACCTGGTTCAGCCGCATCCTCTATCGCTGAGGGAAAGAAGAGCGGCAGGGCTTGCGCCAGGCCGCTCCTCTGCTTTCAGGGAGTGAGGGAGTTATTCCTCTGTCTCTTTTTTGCGCTTTTTGGGAAGGAGTACCGCCGCGCCCAGGAGGGACGCTCCGCTCAGAGCAGCCCAGAGGACGGTCCTGGCGGTGTCGCCGGTCTCAGGGGTCTCGAAGCCGTAGAGGGGAATGTCATCCTCAGGGATATACACGAACTCCTCACTCTCGGGATCCTGGACTTTCACGTAGGTGGTGGGCACGTCGTCCTCGTAGATGGTCACGGTGTCGGGGCTGTCCGGGTCGTTGGGGTCGGGCAGCTCAGGCAGGACCGGGGGCTCCTCGGGCCTCTCCGGCGGCGGGTTGTCGTCGGTGGTGTCCGTGGGCGGGGGATTGTAGGGGTCATCCGGCGGCGGATTGTCCGGGAGGGTGTTGGTGATGGTCACCACGCCGTTGACGGGCGCGCTGACGCGGGAGGTGTAGCCCTCGGGGATGTTGATCTCACGGACGGACCAGCTCTCGCCCTCGGGGAGGATCTCCAGGCCCTCCCAGGTGTAGGTCCAGCCGTTCTCCGCAGTCAGCGTCACAGCCTCGCCCTCCGGCGCATCGCCGCGCATGAGCGCTACAGTGATGCTCTCGGGCCTGTTGGCCTCCGTGTCGCCCACCCAAACCTTGTTGACGGTCAGACGGGTGGTATCCCGGCGCTCGTTGATGAAGGAGACCTCGGCGGATACGCCGGTCATCCCGTCGCTTACAGATGTGCCGGGAGTGCCGTTGACGGTGGTGGTGTACCCGTTCTGGCCGGCATCCTCCTCAGTCACCGTGTAGCGGACGCCCTCGGGCAGGCCGCTGATGGTGATGGACTCGTTGTGCTTCAGGGTCAGACGGAGCGTATCGCCCTCCATCAGAAGGATATTCTCCTTCTCCATCTCGGCAAGCTGCTCCGCGTCCAGTCCGCCCATTACCGCCAGCTCCTCCTCGCTCAAATGGAGGACATAGCCTGTGACCTCGCCGGCGGCGGTATTCTTGACGTACGGGAACATATTGGGAGTGACACCCATCTCGTCAACGCCGTCATTGGCGGTAGCCGTGGTGCTCAGGGGATGGCCGTTCTTGTCCGTCAGAGTCACGGTGAAGCGCCAATCTCTGCTCTCGTCGCCGCTGACGCCTGTAACTGTCTTGCGCAGGGTCAGACTTCCGGAGTAGGTGTTGACAAAGGCCGCGCCTCTCTCGCCGTAGACCTGGGCGCGGACGACAGAGCCGGTGCTGCCGGTGGTGTCCGGATCGGTCTCCTCTATATAGACGTGGATATAGAGGTCCACCTCCTTGCCGCTGTAAGCGACGCCGTTGAGGACATACTGGCCCAGAGTCTCATCGTACTCGGCCTCCGCAGGGATCTCCTCGCGGATGGTGTACTTATAGACCTTTCCAGCCTGCTCGGCGGTGAACTTGATGCCGTCAAAGGTTACGTGACCGGAGGGGCCGTTTCCAACAACGATATTTCCGTTCTCGTCGGGCTCAACCGTCTGGGCCGTATCATTCTCGCCGTAGATGACGGTGGGCATGGGCTGGGCCTGGTCCGCGCTGTACGCAAGACCGGCAAGCTCGTCTTCAGAGGGGCTGCTGCCGCTGTAGCCGGCGGAGCCGCCCGGAGTGAGAATGAAGTTGAAGTCGCCGGCCTTCAGGTCCTTGTTCACCAGGATCTTCCGCACAAGGAAGAAGCGGGTGATCTCAGCAGGATTATAGGTGTTCTCGAACCTGAGCGCATTCTCAATGGGAATGGTCGCCCCATCCTCGCCTGTCAGCAGGTTTATTTCAGGCCAGGAGGCGCGGGCGTTGGTGTTGCGGGCCCAAACGGTGGTTGCTTCGGGCTTCAGCTCGCCGTTTTCGTCCATATTGACCTCTACGATGACATGGTACTGCATCGGGTCGTAGGTGACGCCGGGGATGCCGGCATACTCGGAGCTGTCAGACTCAGGACGCTTCTCGTTGACAACATAGTGATAGGTGCCGGGCTTGGTGAAGTGCAGATCGAAGCTGAACACCTTGCCGGCCATAAGGACGCTGTCCTCGCTCTCCGGAAGCGCTTCCACCTCAGCCTCGGTCATACCGGGGTAGATCGAGACCAGCTTCTTCTCGGGGAGCGTCTTGGCGATGTCCTCCGTGGTCATGGCGGACTCGTCTGTCTTGCCGGGCTCCGGGCAGGCCTCGATCTTGAAGGTGAAATGATCGCCCTTTTGGAAGTCGCGGCCATTGAGAACCTTTGTGCCGGAGATGATGCCGTCGGCGGGCTTGATGCTGACGTTGACAACGTCAACGCTGTAAATCTGGCCCGCGCCGCCCTCGTTGGCGGTGACGCTCTCATAGATAAAGGTGCTGTACTCGCCCTCGGCCTCGGTGAGCTCATAGGTGAAGCCGTCAGGCAGGCCCTCGACAACAGCGGTCTGACCGCCCTTCAGATAGAAGGTGACCTCGTTGTCATAGATGGGAATGAGCTCGCCTGTTTCTTCCACTCGCAGAGCGAAGGCGCCGCCGTTGACGATATTGCCCAGCTTCAGGGTGAACTGGTAGCTGTTTTCGGGGTCCAGATCAATGGCGGTCTTGCGGATTACCAGCTTGTTATTGTCGCCGCCGAGATTGTTGGTGATGGTGGCAATGAAATAGCGGTCCGCGATAGCGTCGAACTTGGTGTCCTTCTCGACCTTCACATCGGAGGTGTAATCGCCCACGGCGGCCTCCTTGACACCCCATGTGAACTCATTGCCCAGGTTGGTCCAGGTGTAGGTCCAGTTGTTTTCCGCGTTCAGGATTACGGTGGAATCACTGCGGAAATCGGCGGGAACAACCTCGTTGTCCTTTGTCAGATAGACAAGAATCTGCTCGCCGTTGTGGTTTTCCGCGCCGTCATCCCAGACCTTTGTGACCTTCAGAGTGGTAGTCTCGGTGCCGATTTTCAGCAGGCCGTTAGTCATGATGCCGGAGCCGTACTGCTTGGCATAGTTCCCGGTAATCACCACGCCGCTGTTCTCAGCGGTTGTTCTCGCGGCGTCAATCGTGCTGTCGGCGGCCTTGGTGTAAAGGCGGAAGTAGCCCTCAATGAACTGGTAGTCGGCGGTGTTTACGACTGTGCCGTCACTGTAGGTGTACTGGACCTCTCCGCCGCCGGGGGCATTGCTGGGCAGATAAACCTTGGGAACGACCTCCACCTGCTCGCCGGTTTCTTTGTCTGTGGTCTGGGGGATAACGCCGCCCTTGATAATGCCGATATCGGGGTTCTTGCCGTTGTTAATGGCCAGAAGCCCATCCAGCTCATACACGGCCAGCTTGCCGGTGGGGCAGACTGCGACTGCGGTGTAGGCGTTGCCTGCCTCATCGCTGTCCGTGTTGCCGCTGACATAGACGTTCTTCATATGGGCGGTAGTGCCGCTCTGAATATAAATCGCGCCGCCGTCGTAGTACTGGCTGGTCCGATAGGAACTGTTATTGGTAAAGTCGGCCCTGTAAATAAAATGATGCGTTTGGGCGTTGACGCCGTTGACAAGGAACACGCCGCCGCCCAGCTGATTGGCCGTGTTGCCGTCGAATATGGTCCGTCCGCCCTGGACGCCGAATTCGCTGGAGGTGGCCCAGATATAAGCGCCGCCGCCGCCGTTGCCGCCAGTGGCTATATTGTTGGAGACCATGCCGCCCTCGAAGCGGATGGTATCGCCGGCAAAGGCGTAGATGCCGCCGCCCTGACGAGCGGAGTTGTTGCGGATGATGCCGCCGGTCATAAGCAGGCTGGCCTTATCCCCGACAGTGATTGCGCCGCCGTCGCTCTTGCTGGCTGTGTTCTTGCCGTTTTCGATGATTGTATCCCCGGCGATGGTCAGCTGAGCACCGTCAGTAACATCAATCAGGGAATTGGCTCCGTTTACGTTCATACCGTCGATATGCGCGCCGTCCAGAGTGACGTCGCTGCTGACGGTGAACATATGGCCGGTACCGTGCTCAGAGCAGCGGACAAAGGTGATGCCGCTGTTGTTCAGCAGATCTTCATCTGCGGCAGTGATCGTGGTATCTTGGCAGACGTAGACAGTATCCGCACCTTTCTCTGTCGCCTCCTCGACCGCCTCAGCCAGAGTAGGGGTCATAGTAGCCTTGTCGCCAGTGTGCTGACCCTCGCTGCCCAGGTAGATACGGGAAGGCTCCTCTACAGTGGTGTAGTACCCCATGGGCCAGTAGTAGTTGCTGCCGCTGAACCAATAGTAGCCGTTCTTATTAACTTCCGTTCGGTCAAACTGGGTAAAAGTATACTTATTCCCATTTTCGCCGGTGAAAGTCGGATCGTTATTCAGCACCAATTCGGCGTGGCTAAAATTGCTAGGATTCTTTGCGCTCGTGGAAGATGTTACTTTAGTGGATTCCAGCACCATATCCGCGCTGCCGCCGTCATTTGTACCGGGGACCTGTTTGTCGCCGGGCGTGTGGTTGTTGTAGATGCAGGTAGAACCGCTCAGGGTAACAGTCCCGGTGGTGTTCGCCACATACAGACCGCCGCCGATCTTGCCGTACGCCGTAACCTTTGACACCGTAGAATTTGCAGTGTTGTCGGTTATGACAGTATCATTGATGGTAATGCCGCCCTTGTTGTCTGCATAAATTGCGCCGCCGACACCATTAGAGGTGTTTCCGGCGAATTCGCATTTATCAATGTTGAGCGTAACTGCATTAGTGTTGGAAACGCCCAGCGCACCGCCGTAATTCCCGGAGGTATTTCCGATGAATTTGGTGCCGCTTATCTCGATGGGCCCGGTAGCACCTTTAATCAATACCGCTCCGCCGCCGCCCATGGAAAAGCTGTCTTTAGATCTGGAGGTGTTCTGGGAAATAACAGCATTTTCGATAGTAACAGAAGGTGAAGATTGAAGGTCCATCAGGTGATAACCAGTGTTGTTGGAAACCTTCGTCCCATCCATTGTGAACGGACCGTTCACCTTAATGACGGAATCGACGCTGTAACTGACAACATTCCCGGAAATTTCACCGCCGGTAATACTCACCGTTGCGTAATCGAAAGCGCTTTTCATTTTGAGTGCCGAGCCGGTGTTATTCAGGAAGTTGGTGTTCGTTACATTCAATTTGAAGTTGTCTACATTGTTCTCCCTGTTCGCAATGCTGATGCCGGCAGTGGTATTCCCCTCAAAGGTACAGCCGGTTACATCAACATTAAATTCTGGCTTTGAGCCGGTGTTGTCGACGCTGCAATACAGGCCCTGGGTGTTGGACGCAAAGGTGGAGTTTGAGATATTAACTGTCATGCTCCGATCTTTGGTTTTGCCCTCCACAGCCGCGTAGACGCCGTAAGCGGCATTCTTAAACGAGCTGCCGCTGATGGTAAGCGTCTCGTTGGGATGTGTTTTTGCGCTTGTGGTCTCGGCGCGGACAAGGGTGCCGGTGCCGGTGCCGCTGACCTCGCAGTCCTCAATAGTCAGATTGGCGTTGTCCGCGTGGATAGCGGTGGCCTTAGCGGAAGAAGCCGCGCTTCCGGCAACAATTTTACCGTTTTTCACCGTTACTGCGGAATTGGCGTCCTTGCCTGTAGCAGTGAGCGTGGTGCTGCTTCCGGTCCAGGTGTGTCCGCCCAGATCAATAGTGATATTTTGGGCAACAGCAACGCTCTCTGTGATATCCTGCCCCAGAACGATGGTATCGCCAGACTTGGCGGCGCTAACCGCATCAGACAGCGTATCATACGTTGTCCCGCCGATTTTAGCGACAAACGTCTCAGCCGGCACGACCAGGTCCTCAGGATCCGCCACTTGGATCATCCTCTGGCACTCCAGTCCATGGATATGCTGACCCTCAGCGGCTGTGCAGTACTCTCCGCTGAACACCGGCAGAGCACTCAGGGGCACCTCACCGTCCGAGAACTCCGTGGTGCCGTCGCCCGTGTCAGCGGGGGGATCGCTCTCGGTGCTGCCTGCGTCGCCGGGAGCATTGGCGTCGCCGTCGTCGGGGGTACTGGCATTGTCCTCGCCGCCCTCGACGTTGTCGGTATTGTCGCCGGTCTCGCCGTTGTCGGGAGTGCTGGCGTCGCCGCTGTCCTCGCCATTGTCAGGAGCGGTGGTATCCCCACTGTCCTCGCCATTGTCGGTATTGCCGCCGTTCTCGCCGTCGCCGGGAGTGTTGGCGTCGCCGCTGTTCTCGCCGTCGCCGGGAGTGTTGGCGTCGCCGCTGTTTTCGCCATCGCTGGGAATGTCGGTGCCGCCGCTGTCTTCGCCGTTGTCGGGAGTGTCGACGCCGCCGCTGTTTTCGCCGTCGCCGGGAGTGTTGGTTTCGCCGTCGACCTCACCCTCGGCGGGCTCATCGGCGGGGTCCTTGCTCTCCGTGGGATTCACTGCTTCGTAGGGAACGCCGCACATAAAGTTGTGCGTATGTCCCTCCTCCTCACAACAGTAAACCGCCACCTGCGTCATCACCTTCTCGTCCTTGGGGAAGACGCCCAGCTCCTTCATGCAGCCGAGAGAGTGGGTGTGCTCCTCCAGCGCGCAGGTGAGCTGATAGCACTCCTGGCCACAGCTGTGGCCATCCAAGTCCTGATATTCACAGGACTTGGAATAACACTCGCTGCCGTGCAGGTGTGCCTGTTTGCCGCAGATCACTTCGTATACAGTGGTTTCCTCCGGTTCTGCCGCGTCATCCTCGTCCACGGCAAAGGTTGTTGTGAAGCAAAGCGAAAGCGCGAGAGAAAGAACCAGCGCCAGGGCGATCGCCCGCTTCCAGTATTGCTTCGCTGCTGATCTCATAAAATCCTCCTAACCGGCGCTTTGCGCCGCAAAAATTGCCTCAAGCTCATGGGAAGATAGAAGAAAATGTTGGCCCCGTTTCGCTGTTATCACCTCCTTGAACCATGCCCCGCAGCATCCTGTTATCTGGTATATGATACAAAATACTGATTTTGTGACGCGCAACGGGAAAAATTTCTACGGACTATGTCTCCGGGCGCCTCCGCAGGCTTACAGTATCTGGATTATATCATATGACGGTCACATAATCGGTTACAAAACCGGGACAGAAAAAAATTTTTTAGAAGGAGGCTCACCCGGTCCCGGTGGTCTGCGTTTCCCTAGGGGGTTTTTCGGCAAACAGGTAGTCCGCGTTGTACTCGCAAAGCAGCGTACAGGTTTTTCTAAATTCCGGATATGTAAAATCCGTCCTTCCCGCCAGCTTGTTTTGCAGGGTCTTTTCTCCGATTCCCAGGACCTCCGCATATTGTTTGACAGAGATTCCCTTTTGCTGCAGCGCCGTCCGCAAATTGTGAAACATATCCTCATCTCCTTTCTACCCCTGCGGGTAACCATTTATTTCAATATATACCCGCAGTCGTAATATGTCAAGCGGTATCTTGCGCGCAAGACATCAATTCGCCAAGTACAAAAAATAGCAGGGACGGACATCATCCGCCCCTGCAAAGATTTTCTTTTTCCAAGCACTCCTTTGCGAATTGAAGTTACGCTCAAGGGTAATCTGATTCTTGCAGTTTACTCTTATTCGTGATAAAATTGTCTAATTGGAGGTGATGATGCAATGGATTTTCTGGAGAAACTAAACTATTTGATGGAGAAGAACCATCTGAATAAAAGCACCCTGTCCAAAGCGTGCAATATTCCATATACCACCATTGACGGCTGGTATAAAAAGGGATATGAGGGGCTGAAGCTGACGACACTGCGGAAATTGGCGGACTATTTCGGAACGACCCTTGATTACTGGGCCGCTGAGAGTGAGGAGCAGCTCTGCCAGATAAATTTGTCCGATACGCAGAGGATGGTCATCTCCCGGCTGGAAAAAATGAACGACAGCCAGGTGAACGCTGTCCTTGCCTTTGTCAACGCGCTGGGGGATATAGAGAGGACCCTGTCCGGCGGTTCCGGGAGCTGAGGGCCGGCGGCGGGCAAACCAAAAAGCGGCATGGCGTAAAGCCATGCCGCTTCAGCCTGTCGAAAAGTGGCCTGTCTGTCTTCATTACCAGACAGGCCACAAAGTTAATGAGGGATAAAATGTAGGAAGCGGCAGAGGAGGAGGG
>JAIEIQ010000062.1 GCA_029065305.1 Oscillospiraceae bacterium | reverse complement strand
CCCCCGCTCCGTGGGGGCGTCCGGGAACCGGGCGGCGCCGTCCTCCTCCAGCGTCACCCCCTTCACCTCCACCAGCACGGGCCCCCGGCTGTCCTCCAGCAGGAAGTCAAACCGGGAGTCCTCCCAGGTGTACTCCGGGCGGAGGGCGGTCAGCCCGGGGAGGAAGCGCCCCGCCTCCGCCCACTCCCGGAAGACGCGGTTGGGAGCCTGGGCGTCCATATTGATGAGCAGGTCCCCCTTCTCCACCGCGATGAGGTCCCAGCGGGTCTTGCGGGCGGGGTTCTCCGCCGCCTCCAGATAGACCGCCGCCCCGGGCCGGAGCAGCTCCCTGCACCGGCCCGTGTTCTTCACATGGCACACCTCCACCCGGCCCTCTATTTCCACATGGGCGATAAACCGGTTTGGCCGGGCGATGAACCGGCCCTTGACAACCCTTTGATAGCGCACAGCGCGCCCCCTCTCCCGCATTTTTTCCTATCATATCACAAATTCGCCGGGGACGCAAAGGAAGGGGAAAATTCAAACAAAAACTTGTCGGAAATGTGAGGCGAAAGGGCTTGCACTTTCTGGAGGGCTTTGCTATAATGAAAACATCTTTGCGCCGGTACCGGTCCCTGCGGCCGCTGCCGGAACCACAGCTCGGGACCGGATCCCCCGGCCCGGGCCCATAGAAGGAGGAAAGAACCTGATGAACCCTGTATTTGTGGTCCTGATGGGTGTCGGAACCGTCTTCTTCGGCCTGATCTGCATCATCATCCTGAGTACGGCAATGAGCGCTGTCTGCCGTGCCATGGGTGGGACGCCGGCCCCCGTGGCCGCCGCGCCCGCAGCTCCCGCCGCGGTCTCCGCCGCCATCCCCAACCGCCAGGCCATGATCGCCGCCATTTCCGCCGCCATCGCGGAGGATCTGGGCACTGATCTGACCGGTATCCGTGTGCTGTCTGTCAAAAAACTTTAATTGTTAGGAGAGGAAAAGCTATGAAAAAGTACAAGGTTAACGTGAATGGCACCGTCTATGAGGTCGCCATCGAGGTCATGGACGGCGCGGCCCCTGTGGCCGCCGCGCCCGCTCCCGCTGCCGCCCCCGCCGCTGCGGCTCCCGCCGGCGGTGAGAAGGTCTCCGCCCCCATGCCCGGCACCATTCTGGATGTGAAGGTCTCCAACGGCGCCTCCGTCAAGAAGGGCGACATTCTCTTCATTCTCGAGGCTATGAAGATGGAGAACGAGATCATGGCCCCCTGCGACGGCACCATCGCCTCCGTCAGCGTCACCAAGGGCGCGGCTGTGGATTCCGGCGCGCTGCTGTGCGTAATCGGCTGAGAAGAGCCGCTTGGGAGGAATAACTAAATGGAAGCTATTTTGAAGTTTATTCAGGATACCGGCTTCTATCAGATCGCCGACAACCCGAAGGTTTTGATCATGATGGTCATCTCCTGCGTGCTGCTGTATCTGGCGATTGTGAAGAAGTTCGAGCCCCTGCTGCTGCTGCCGATCGCCTTCGGTATGCTCATCACCAACCTGCCCGGCGCTGGGATGTACCACGAGATCCTCTTCGCCGGCGGACACATCAACTGGGCGCTCTTCGGCGGCGCGGAGATCACGGAGTCCTTTATCTCCGGGCTCCAGGCCAGCGGCGTGTCCCCCGCTGTCGCCAGCATGGATCTGGTGGGCACCAGTATTTCTGTGGGCCTCATCGACGTGCTGTATCTGGGCGTCAAGCTGGGCATCTACCCCTGCCTGATCTTCATGGGCGTGGGCGCGGGCACCGACTTCGGCCCCCTGATCGCCAACCCCAAGACCCTGCTGCTGGGCGCTGCCGCCCAGCTGGGCATCTTCATGACCTACGTGGGCTGCCAGCTCTCCGGCCTGTTCAGCTACGCCCAGTCCGCCTCCATCGGCATCATCGGCGGCGCCGACGGCCCCACGGCCATCTTCGTCACCAGCCGTCTGGCGCCTGAGCTGCTGGGCCCCATCGCCGTGGCCGCTTACAGCTACATGGCCCTGGTACCCGTTATCCAGCCCCCCATCATGCGCCTGCTGACCACAGAGGCGGAGCGCAAGATCATGATGCGCCCCCTGCGGGATGTCAGCAAGCGGGAGAAGATCCTCTTCCCCATCGTGGTTACCATCTTCGTGGCCCTGCTGGTGCCCTCCGCAGGTCCGCTGATCGCCTGCCTGATGCTGGGCAACCTGTTTAAGGAGTCCGGCGTTGTGGAGCGCCTGAACAAGACCGCCCAGAACGAGCTGATGAACATTGTCACCATCTTCCTGGGCATCTCCGTGGGCGCCACCGCCACCGCCACCACCTTCCTGTCCCTCCAGACCATCGCCAT
>JAIEIQ010000061.1 GCA_029065305.1 Oscillospiraceae bacterium | reverse complement strand
GCGCGGACCTGGCGCTGGCCCTGGGGGTCCCGGCGGGGATTGTGGGGGTGACGGTGGTGGCCGTGGGCACCTCCCTGCCGGAGCTGGTCACCACCCTCACCGCCATTGTCAAGGGGGAGTCCAGCCTCTCCATCGGCAATATCGTGGGGGCCAATATCATCGATCTGACCCTCATTCTGCCGGTGTGCGCCCTGCTCTCCGGCGGGGAGCTGGCCGTCAGCCCCCGGAGCGCCGCCCTGGATCTGCCGGTCTGCTTCGCCCTGACTGTGCTGGGGGTGCTGCCGCCGCTGGCCTCGGGCCGCTTCCGCCGCTGGCAGGGGGCGGCGATGCTGGCGGGCTACGGGGCCTATGTGTGGGTTTTGGTCAGATAGACTGCGGAACATGTCCCGCCCGGTGGGCGGGACGTTTTCTGAGCGTAAATTTTGGGCTTTGAGTCTTGCCCTCTCCGCGGAACTCTGCTATAATGTTAAAATCGAGTCGTCTGTGAACGCGGACCGCCATTGGCGGAACTTATAGAGGAAAGGTGAGGACAAATGGCGAAAGAAAAGCAGCCAAAGCCTGAAAAGGCGAAAAAAGAAAAAAAGGGGAAGGTGATGACCTGCCCCTCCTGTGAGATGGAGATCCCCAAGAAGGCCAAGATCTGCCCCCGCTGCGGAAAGGCCCTGCCGAAGAAAAAGAAGAGCCCCCTGGCGTTTATTCTTCCGGTGCTGCTGCTGTTGGTGGCGGCGCTGGTGTCGGTGGTGGTGTTCGCCTTTCCGGTGGGCCTGCCCATCGAGCTGCCCTTCGGCCTGCCCATCAAGCTGACCCCCAAGCTCTCCGACACGGTGCTGGGGGAGGCCATGGAGCTGACGGAGAAGCAGGAGAAGTCGGTGCTCGCCGTGCTGGAGTCCTGCGGCTTTGAGGAGGTGGTGGCGGCGGAGCAGCTCCCCACCGCCGGAAAGAACCAGGCCTACACGGTGCAGGACGCGGCTCTGGAGCGCTTCACGGAGGGGGAGAACACCGTGGTGAAGATCGACGGGGAGAGCAAGGAGGTGCTTACCATCTCCTTCCGGAGCAAGGAGATCTACGCCAACGGGGAAGTGATCTCCCAGCTGAGCGACCACTACCTGGGCCAGGACGACCGGGATGTGTACATGGACAAGGCTCTGGAGGAGATCCAGGGGCGTCTGGATCTGCCGGAGACCGCCGTGTTCCCCTCCCGGAGCAAGTGGGAATTCCGCGAGGAGGGCGAGCAGGTGATCGTTCAGTCGTCGGTTACGGCCAAGAACACCAGCGGGGTGGAGACGCAGTTCCCCTTTGAGGTGGTCTTTGAGAACCAGGAGATCGTCTCCGTGAAAATGGGGGAGACGGAGGACGGCGAGTAGCAGTTGAAAACAGCCCTGCCCTGTTTTGGGGCGGGGCTGTTTATTTCGGAAAATTTGGGCAAAAGACGCAAAAGGGTATAGCCAAGGGGCGGATATTGGAGTATAATCTGTTTTGCGCGTGGGCGGCGGGGAGGGCCCCATACCTCCTAGCGGGCCGCGCCCGGCGTTCTGCCGCCCGGCTTTCGCGCGAAAACAGATTCAGGAGGTACTACGAGCATGAACATCCACAAGCTGCCGGCCCTGTTGCTGGCGCTGGTCCTGGCCCTGAGCCTGACCGTGACCGCCCTGGCGGCGGAGGAGGGGACCGGCTATACGGACGTGGCCGGAACCTGGTCCGAGGCGTATGTCGCCCGGGTCGCGGACCTTATCGACGGCCGGACCGAAACCACCTTCGCCCCCAACGAGAACATCACCCGCGCCGAGCTGGTGACGGCCCTGTACCGTCTGGCCGGCTCCCCGGATCTCCCCAACGACGCGGAGAATCCCTTTGCCGACGTGGCGGAGGACGCCGCTTACCGTGACGCCGTGGTCTGGGCCAGCGACAACAGCATCGTCGGCGGCAGGAACGCGGAGACCTTCGACCCCGACGGCAGCGCCCAGCGCCAGGAGATCGCCAAGATCCTCGACCTCTACGCCGCCCAGGCCGTGGGGAAGATCGAGCTCGTCAGCCGGGTGGACGATCTGTCCGGCTATCCCGACGCCGGCGATGTCGCCGGCTGGGCCAAGAGCTACATGAACTGGGCCGTCTCCAGCGGGTTCATCACCGGCAGCGGCGGGAAGCTGGACCCCAAGGGTACCGCTACCCGGGCCCAGATCGCCGCCATCCTCTGCCGGTACATGGATGACGCCTCTACCGGCGCCGCCTCTGCGGACAACCCCCGCAACCAGGACGGGATCGGGGAGAACGAGCTGCTGGTGGTCAGCTTCGGCACCAGCTTCAACGACAACCGTGTCGCCACCATCGGGGCTATTGAGGAGGCCATGGAGACGGCCTTCCCCGAATACTCCGTCCGCCGGGGCTTTACCGCCAACATCATCATCGAGCACATCCAGCGCCGGGACGGCGAGGTCATCGACGACGTGAACGAGGCCCTGGACCGGGCCAAGGCCAACGGCGTGAAGAACCTGCTGGTTCAGCCCACCCACCTGATGAACGGCTATGAGTACGGCGATCTGGTGAAGGACCTGGAGAAGCGGGCCGGGGACTTTGAGAGCGTGAAGATCGGCGCGCCCCTGCTGACAGACGATGAGGACTTCGCCACGGTGGCCCAGGCCATGGTGGACGCCGCTTCGGAGTACGACGACGGCAAGACCGCCATCTGCTACATGGGCCACGGCACCGAGGCCGCCTCCAACGCCATTTACGCCAAGATGCAGCAGCTTCTCACCGACGGCGGACACACCAATTACTTTGTCGGCACCGTGGAGGCCGCGCCCACCCTGGAGGATGTGATCAAGCTGGTCCAGGCCGGGAAGTATGAGCGGGTGGTCCTGCGGCCCATGATGATCGTGGCCGGGGATCACGCCAACAACGACATGGCCGGCGACGAGGAGGACTCCTGGAAGTCCGCCTTTGAGGCCAACGGCTTCCAGGGCCGGGTTATCTGCGAGATCAAGGGCCTGGGCGAGCTGGAGGCCATCCAGCAGCTGCTGATCGACCACGCCAGAGAGGCCAAAAGCCTGAGCGAGACCGGCATCGAGGTGGAGCCCAATCCCGCCGGGCTGGAGCAGCCCGAGGAGGAGAAGCCCGCCGTCGCCGACGGGACCTACACCGTGGAGGTGGAGAGCGACTCCAGCATGTTCCGGGTGGTCAAGTGCGAGCTGACGGCGGCGGACGGCCAGATGACCGCCGTGCTGACCCTGAGCGGCACCGGCTATGACCAGATGTTCGTAGGCTCCAAGAGCGCGGCCCAGAACGCCTCCGAGGGCTTCATCCAGTACGCGGAGGACGCGGAGGGGGCCTATACCTTCACCGTCCCCGTGGCCGCGCTGGACACACCCCTCCAGTACGCCGCCCATGGCGTCAAGTCCGGCAAGTGGTTTGACCGGACCCTGACCTTCGACGCCGCCTCCCTTCAGGCCAAGTAGCGCTGATTCTTCCATATAGAGCCGCCGCGCCGTGGAATGTACGTTCCATGGCGCGGCTTTTTGTCCGGGACATATATTTCACGTAGGCACTAAGGCCAGATTTACGGTCAGCTTCATGTCAAGCCGATAAAAACACAGAAGAAACCACGCGGCCATTAAGGCTGCGTGGTCTCTGTTTTTGGCGCGGAAGGAGGGATTTGAACCCTCGCACGTTGTTTGGACGTCTACTCCCTTAGCAGGGGAGCCCCTTCGGCCACTTGGGTACTTCCGCAGATGAATCAAATTGTCCGGTCTGAACAGGAATTGGCGGAGAGAGTGGGATTCGAACCCACGGATGCTCACGCATCGCCGGTTTTCAAGACCGGTTCCTTAAACCGCTCGGACATCTCTCC
>JAIEIQ010000060.1 GCA_029065305.1 Oscillospiraceae bacterium | reverse complement strand
GTCTATGGAGGAGGTAAACGCCGCCATACGGGCGGCGGTGCTGGACAGCTGGGAGGGGAGCTACTGATGAGCGTACAGGAAAACCACCTGAAGGCCATAGCGGACGCTATCCGGGCTATGGAGGGCAGCACCGCGCCGATTCCGGCCAGCGAGTTTGCCGCCAGGATACAGGCGATTCAGACCGGGATCGACACCAGCGACGCCACCGCCGGCGCCGGGGATATCCTCAGCGGGAAGACGGCCTATGCGAAGGGAGCGAAGCTGACGGGGACCATGCCCAGCGTGACCCAGGCCACTCCCTCCATCTCCGTCAGCACCAGCGGGCTGATTACCGCCAGCGCCAGTCAGGCGGAGGGACACGTGGCGGCGGGGAGCAAGAGCGCCACAAAGCAGCTGACAACACAGAGCGGGACCACCATCACCCCGGGGACCTCCCAGAAAACCGCCGTCTCCAGCGGCAGGTATACCACCGGCACGGTCTACGTCGCCGGGAGCTCTAATCTGGTGGCCGCTAATATTAAGAAGGGCGTTAATATCTTTGGGGTATCGGGGAATTTGGAAGCTGGCTATAAACTCTGGGAAGGGCCGGACAGATGGAGCGCATCCTTTGGAAGCTCCATAACTATAACCATTCCGGGAATAACAATATCATCCATTAAAGCTGGTGTTTTCAGGTTTTATATTTATGAAAGCGGAGATGCCGCTCGCACTTGTACTCTTATAATTCTCCCTTATACCTTTAGTATATTTGGAACCATATGCAACGCAGTTTTGGAAAATGATTCCTATGGCTGGGAAGGAAACGTCACTGTTTCTGGAGGAAAACTACTTTTTACGCCAAGGAAATCCGCCTCGTTTTCGGGAAGTAATATTCAAGACGGACCCTCAGCACCTAATTTCTTAATATATGGTTAAAAAGCCGCCTCCGGCGGGGGCGGCGGGAAAACCAACAAAATTTGACAAAGCGCGGCGCACCATAGTATAATGGACAGGCCGAAGCCGTAAGGTGGAGGACGGAATGGGCGCTGTTACATAAGGCGGTTAGCTACTCCCCCGGAAAGGGGGTGAGGCGAATGCGGAAAAAGGCGGTTATCCAGGCACTGCGGATCCTCTTGCTTGCGGTGCTGGCGATGATTCTACTTACTGCAAAAGCGTGTTGACCGCCCGGCTGCTCCCCGGACGGTCAACGGAAGTTGATCTGATGGTGAAGGGCTGACCGTCAGTAACAGCGCCCTTCTGTGTTTATTATACTCACCCGCTTCCGTTTTGTCAAGACGACGAAAGGGAGGCGATTTTTTATTTTCATTCTATATGCGGACAAAACCCGGCTTGCCCTGCGCCAGCGGGAGGCGATGACCTCCGGCAGCGTGAACGTCTGCCAGGTGCAGTTCGAGTTTTCGGAGGACTGGGAGGGCCTGACGAAAACGGCGGTGTTCGAGGCTGGAGGGGAGAGCCGGTCCGTGCTGCTGGACGGCAGCGGCCTGTGCGCCATCCCCTGGGAGGTGCTGGCCGCGCCCAAGCGGGAGCTGCGGGCCGGGGTGTACGGCGCCCGGGGCGGCGATATGGTGCTGCCCACCGTCTGGGCGAACCTCGGGGTGATTCTGGAGGGCGCAGCGCCCGCCGGGGAGCTGTACCCGCCTACGCCGGAGCTGTGGGAGCAGGCGCTGGCCGGGAAGGGCGACGGCCTGGCGCTGGACGGCCAGACGCTGAAGCTCCTGTCCGGGGAGGAGACGCTTTCTCAGGTGGAGCTCCCGGCCTCCGGCGGCGGGCCGGGGAGCGAGGGGCCTCCGGGGCCCCAGGGAGAACCTGGACCTCCTGGGCCGGAAGGGCCCCAGGGACCGGCAGGGCCGCAGGGCCCCCAGGGAGAGAAGGGCGAGCCTGGGCCCCAGGGACCGCCGGGTGAAAGCGCACAGGAGGTTTACTCCACAGAGGAGAGAGTGATCGGTACATGGCTGGATGAGAAGCTGTACCGGCGGATGGTTGTTCATGAGGTGAATATAACGGGAATCTCCAATACCCGACAGGAAATCCGGCTGACTGGTGAACTCGCAGGGGTTAAGTGCCGGAATATCTATGGAATGATGACCGCTGTGGATCCGACTGACTTCTGGACGCATAATCGGTTTCCGCTCAATGAGATGGGTAGGGATAATCAGGATAAATTCTGGGAGATCACCTGCTATCAGGAGAGCGCAGATCTGGTTTTTCAAGTATCCTGGACATTTCCTCACAACACCCGGTTTGAGGTTTGTTTGGAGTACACGAAGGACAAAAAATGAAGGAGGACAAATCTATGCCCGACAAATGCACGGAACCCTGCGCGGAGGTAGTCCGGCTGGAGCGGGAGCTGGACAAGTTCCAGGCCCAGAACAGTGATACCCACAAGGAGATCTTCCGGCGTCTGAACGGCCTGGAGCAGGCGGAGGCCGCGCAGGAGCAGCACTTTTCCACCGTCAACGAGAAGCTGGACAAGCTCCTCAAGTGGCAGGAAAACCAGCTGGAAAAGCCCTCCCGGCGGTGGGAGGGCATCGTGGAGAAAGCGGTCTGGGCCGTCTGCGCCGCCGTCATCGCCTTTCTGCTGGGGCGGGTGGGGCTGTGAAGACGGCCAATGTGATTCTAGGCCTGATGGGCCTGTTCCTGCTGGCGTTCATCATAGCCATGACCGTTATTTTCTGCGTCAAGGGCGCGGTGCCGGACACGCTCATTCAGTACACCCTGGGCGCGGGGGGCGTGGAGGCTTTGCTGCTGGCGGGAATCAAAATCAGTAAAATTTTATCCGGGGACAAGCCCGGGGAAAGTGAGGAATAATACCATGAACGAGGCTATCATCAAGCGGCTGGGAAATCTTTTGAGCGTGAAATCCCTGGTGACGCTGGCGCTGACCGTGGTGTTCGCGGTCATGACCGTCCGGCAGGCCATCTCCCAGGACTTCATGACCATCTACGCCGTGATCATCGCCTTCTACTTCGGCACCCAGAGCCAGAAGGTGCAGGATGCGCTGGAGGGGGATAATAATGGCAACAGCTAAAGAACTGCTGTCCGTCGCCGTCCGGCAGCTGAACGTCCGGGAAGACCCGCCGGACAGCAACAACGTCCGCTATAACACCTGGTATTACGGGCGGGAGGTTTCCGGAAAGGCCTATCCCTGGTGCATGGCGTTCGTGCAGTGGGTGTTCGACCAGGCGGGGGTGAAGCTCCCGGCCCGGACCGCCTCCTGCGGCACGCTGATGAACGCCGCCAAGTCCTTTGGGATATGGGTCACAGGGGACTTTCAGCCGGGGGACGTGGCGATCTATGATTTTTCCGGCAAGCGAAGGACGACGGAGCACTGCGGCATTGTGGAGGCGGTTTTGCCGGGCTATGGCGTACAGGCCATCGAGGGCAACACCAGCGAAGCTGGGAGCCAGTCCAACGGCGGCATGGTCTGCCGGAAGAAGCGGCCCTGGAAGCACATCATCGGGGCCGTGCGGCCCGCATTTGAACAGGAGGATACTATGACTGGAAAAGAAATTTATGAATCGCTCAACGAGTATCTTGGCAGACAGCCCGTCCCCGCCTGGGCAAGGGCGGAGCTGGAGGAGGCCAAGAAGGCCGGCATCACCGACGGGGCCAATCCCATGCAGCTCATCCCCCGCTATCAGGCGGCGATTATGGCCCTGCGGGCCGCGAAAGCCGGAAAGTAGTTCTTGCCTTTGGCCCGGAGATCCGGTAAAATATGTGAGAAAGGGGTGCAGGATATGGATAAGAAAAAAGACAGGCTCTCCATCAGTATGGAGTACAATGAGATGCAGACGGTGCCGCTGGCCCTCCATGAGATGCATATGGCCAGACTGAACCGGCTTCTTCGATGGCTGTGCGTCGCCTGGGCGGCTTCGATTATCATTGCCGCTGGCTTGTTTGTCTGGCTGTGGAATCAGTACGACTATGAGAGCAGCACGGAATTGTCCGGCGTTTACTGCCTTGTGGATTCTCAGGGCAACGTGGTCAGCTCCGACCTTGCTCCGGAGGATATTATCCGTATCCTCGAAGAGCTTGAAGATGGCAAGAGTCAGGAAAACCAGAACCCGTAAGAAGAAAAATGGCAAGAGCAAGGGCACGCGTACCAAAAAGCCTTGAGGACTTCACCCGCTCCGACTGGAAGGCGGTGATCCGGGAAGCGGCCCTTGGCGTGGAGGATACCCGCATTGCGGAGCTGTATCTCCTGGACTGCGTCGCGCAGGCGGATATCGGCGCGGAATTCGGCTTGAACCGGAGTACGGTATCCAGGCGTCTGTTTAGAATCATTGATAAGATCGAGCGGACGGCGAACAGATTAAAGCGCATATAGCAAAGAGGGGCGGCAGAATGCCGCCCCTCTCAGCCTGTCGAAAAAGTTTGCCTACCGGCAGACTTTTTCATGTAAAGATGATAAAATAGGGAGTAAGGGGTGAGGAATATGTTGGAGCGAGGGAA
>JAIEIQ010000006.1 GCA_029065305.1 Oscillospiraceae bacterium | reverse complement strand
TATTTGGAGCGGGTGACGGGAATCGAACCCGCATCCCCAGCTTGGAAGGCTGGTGCCCTGGCCATTGTGCTACACCCGCATTCAGGGCCGCTCGCTCATTCCCACCGCAGCAAACCGTCAGCTTAAAGATAGTAGCATGGATACGCCGTTTTGTCAAGCCTCGCCCGCCATTTTTTCAAATATTTTTTCCCGCTTCCAATCACCCGCCGGCGCGGAGAAAAAGCGCTTGACATAGACCCAGCTCCAGGGTTTATGATGGACAGCATAGAACACAGATCAGGAGGAACCGCAATGCGCAAACGTACATTAGGACGCACCGGCATCCAGGTGGGCGAGCTCGGCATGGGCTGCGAGGGCTTTGTGGACAAGAGCCCGGAGCAGATCCGGGAGTTGGTGGACAGCATGGCCTCCGCCGGGGTAACCTGTATCGATCTCTACACCCCGAACCCCGCCGTCCGGGACGGCCTGGGGCTGGCCCTGGCGGGCCGCAGGGACAGCTTCGTCCTCCAGGCCCACCTGTGTACCGTCTGGCGGGACGGGCAGTACAAGCGGACCCGGGACCTGGACGAGGTAAAGGAGGGCTTCGCGGACCAGCTCCGCCGCCTCCGGACGGACTATGCCGAGATCGGCATGATCCACTATGTGGACGCCATGGCCGACTGGGAACGGGTGGTGGAAAACGGCATCCTGGATTACGCCCGGGAGCTGAAAGCCCAGGGAGTTATCCGCGCCGTCGGCCTGAGCAGCCACAACCCGGATGTCGCCCTGGCGGCGGTGGAGACGGGGGACATTGACGTGCTGATGTTCAGCGTCAACCCCTGCTACGACCTCCAGCCCGCCAGCGAGGATGTGGAGGAGCTGTGGGCGGACAGGAGCTACGAAAAGCCCCTGGTGAACATGGACCCCCAGCGGCAGAACCTCTACGAGACCTGCCAGCGGCTGGGGGTGGCCATCACGGTGATGAAGGCCTTCGGCGGCGGGGATCTGCTCAGCGCGGAGCTGAGCCCGGCGGGGGCGGCTCTGACGCCCCTCCAGTGCCTCCACTACGCCCTCACCCGGCCCGGAGTGGCCTGCGTCATGTGCGGTGCCCGGTCCGTGGAGGAGCTGCGGCAGTGCGCCGCCTATGAGGATGCCTCCCCGGAGGAGCGGGACTACGCCGGAGCCCTGGCGGCGCTGCCCAGGATCTCCTGGAAGGGACACTGCATGTACTGCGGCCACTGCGCCCCCTGTCCCCAGGGCATCGACGTGGCCGCGGTGACCAAGTTTCTCAACCTCGCCAGAGCCCAGGGGGAGATCCCCGAGACTGTCCGGGAGCACTACGCCGTCCTGCCCAGCAAGGCAGGGGCCTGCGTCCAGTGCGGGGCCTGCGAGAGCCGCTGCCCCTTCCAGGTACCGGCGGTGGAGAACATGGCCCAGGCCGCGCGGCTTTTCGGTGAATAGGGGGTGGGAACAGATATGACCATTGCGGAAGCCAGCAGGAAATACGGTCTCTCCGCCGACGCCCTGCGCTACTATGAGCGGGTGGGCATCATCCCCCGGGTGCCCCGGACCAAGAGCGGCATCCGGGACTACGACGAGGCGTCCTGCGGCAGTGCGCCGCCTATGAGGATGCCTCCCCGGAGGAGCGGGACTACGCCGGAGCCCTGGCGGCGCTGCCCAGGATCTCCTGGAAGGGACACTGCATGTACTGCGGCCACTGCGCCCCCTGTCCCCAGGGCATCGACGTGGCCGCGGTGACCAAGTTTCTCAACCTCGCCAGAGCCCAGGGGGAGATCCCCGAGACTGTCCGGGAGCACTACGCCGT
Source organism: Oscillospiraceae bacterium (assembly GCA_029065305.1). Lineage (GTDB taxonomy): Bacteria > Bacillota > Clostridia > Oscillospirales > Oscillospiraceae > Pelethomonas. Next base: position 4,589 of record JAIEIQ010000006.1, on the reverse strand, counting down.
CCTGCCCAGCAAGGCAGGGGCCTGCGTCCAGTGCGGGGCCTGCGAGAGCCGCTGCCCCTTCCAGGTACCGGCGGTGGAGAACATGGCCCAGGCCGCGCGGCTTTTCGGTGAATAGGGGGTGGGAACAGATATGACCATTGCGGAAGCCAGCAGGAAATACGGTCTCTCCGCCGACGCCCTGCGCTACTATGAGCGGGTGGGCATCATCCCCCGGGTGCCCCGGACCAAGAGCGGCATCCGGGACTACGACGAGGCGTCCTGCGGCTGGATCGAGCTGACCAAGTGCCTGCGCTCCGCCGGAGTGCAGATCGAGGCCCTCATTCAATACTCCGCCCTTTTCCAGCAGGGAGAGGAGACGGTGGAGGAGCGGAAGGCCCTGCTGGAGGAACAGCGCCGCCTGCTGACCCAGCGCCGGGAGGACATCCAGCGCTCCCTGGACCGCCTCAGCATGAAAATCGAGTGCTACGACCAAATCCTCCTGGAGAAGGAGCGGAGGATCCGCGCCGCCGCCGGCGGCAGATAGCGCAAAAGCCCCCGGGGAGTCGGACTCCCCGGGGGCCTTCCATTGTCACATTCCGTCCGCCGCGTCGCAGGCCGCGAGAATCGCGATAAACTGTGACGCGGTGGGCTTTTTTCCCAGCCGCTGGCCGGTCAATTCCTCAAATTTGTCCGGACCCCCGCTCCAGGCCCGCTCCGCAGCGGAGCGGATGTTGCGCTCCACAGCCTGCCAGGTGGTCTTATACTGCTTCGCCACCGTCGGGTAGAGCAGCTTCGTCACCAGGTGCAGGTACTCCGGGCTCTCCTCCGCCAGGCTCACGGCGGCTACCGTCATGTGGTAGCTCTTGTAATTCGGGGTTACGCCCAGGCAGTACAGCCTCGTTCCCAGATCCATCATGTCCCGCTCCTTTCCAATAGGCCTCCAGCGCGTCCAGGAACGTCCTGGCCGATTGCAGAAAGGCCGCCTGCTTCTCCGGGGGCATCTGTACCAGCATCCCCTCTCCCCGCAGGAAGCGGAGGGCCAGCATATCGCTTTCAAACCTCTCGTTGTCGGTGAACAGCGCGGAAGCGGGAACCTGGAGATATTCCGCGATGTGCTTGAGGGTGGCGGGAGACACATCCTCCTCGTTTTCCAGCTTCTGGAGCGTAGACTTGGCAACGCCGAGCTCCTTGGCGAACTGGGTCTGGGACAGATTCTTAAAACGCCGGATTGATTTCAAATTATTTGACAAATCGTACCAGGAACCCACAAAAATCCCCTCCTCAGTACCAGAATAAATCATCCCGGGGCAATGTGCTATGAAATAACAACGGCCAAACAACCCGAATTATCGGCCAAAGGCCCTTTTTCGATAAAACTGGGATTTCATCCCTGATTTTACTGTATTATACCACAAAATCCGGGGAAATACCATTGTTTTTGTGAGGCGGCCTCAAAAACAGAAAACTTTTTGATTTCTAAAATTCTCCGTTGACTTTACCACTTTAGTGTGATAAGCTTATTTTAATATTCACAATTTGTTAATATTTGGGGGCCGCAAAAGGCACGTGAGCGATGCTTCTCAAAGCCGCCGGCGGCTCCCGGATGTGGAGCGGATCGACCGTCTGCCCGAAAGCGCCGCGCTTTTCAGACGGGATTCAGTTGATAGAAACAGAACGGAACGCGAGAGGAGAAAGGAAGCCATGGAAGAGTTTAACGCGAAATTTTTGCAGGACGCCCGGGCGCTCAGCGAGGAGCTGATCAAGTGGCGGCGGGATCTGCACCGCCATCCGGAGCTGAGCTTTGATCTAACCTACACCAAGGCCTACGTCAAGGAGCGGCTGGCGGAGATGGGCTGTGAGCCTGTGGACTGCGGCAAGAGCGGCGTGGTGGTGGTGCTGGGCAAAGGCGGCGGAAAAACCGTCCTCATCCGGGGGGACATGGACGCCCTGCCCGTTCAGGAGGAGGCCGACGTGCCCTACCGCTCGGAGCACGACGGGAAAATGCACGCCTGCGGCCACGATATGCACACCGCCATGCTGCTGGGCGCGGCCAAGCTCCTCAAGCAGTATGAGGACCGACTGGAGGGCCAGGTGAAGCTGATGTTCCAGCCGGCGGAGGAGACTCTGGGCGGGGCCAGGGATATGATCGCCAACGGCGTGCTGGAGAACCCCAAGGTGGACGCGGCCCTGATGCTCCACGTCGTCACCGGCACCCCCATCCCCAAGGGCGCCCTGATGATTCCCGAGGGCGGCACCGGCAGCGCCTCCAACGACCGCTTTATTATCCGGGTAAAGGGCAAGGGCGGGCACGGCGCAATGCCCCAGCTGTCCATTGACCCCATCACTGCCGCCGCCCATATCCACCTCAACCTCCAGGAGATCCACGCCCGGGAGCTGACCCCCGGTGAGTTCCTGGTCATCACCCCCGGCATCTTCCAGGCCGGCACCGCCTCCAACATTATCGCCGACACCGCCCTCATTGAGGGCACCATCCGGGCCAGCGCGGAGGAGACCTCCTCCTTCGCGATGAAGCGGCTCAGGGAGATCGCCGAGAACACCGCCAAAGTCTTCCGGGCGGAGGCGGAGGTGGAGTTTGTGGACCACTGCCCGGCCATGATTGCCGACGGCGGGCTGTCCAAAGCCGCCCGAGACTATCTCACCGAGCTGCTGGGCCAGGCGGTGCTCCCGCCCCTCACCGGCAACGTCAACAAGGTCGGCGGCGGCAGCGAGGACTTCGCCTTTGTCAGCGAGCGGGTGCCCACCATCAGCCTCCTTCTGGGGGCGGGCTGCTCCAGCGACGGCTGCACCTACCCCCAGCACCACCCCAAGGCCCTCTTCGACGACACCGTCCTCAGCCAGGGCACTGCGGCTTACGCCTATTTCGCCCTCCGCTGGCTGAAGGACAACCGCTGAGCTCGGACAGCCCTGAGAGAGATGAGACAATGAGAGAAAAGAGGTATAGTATATGACGATGACCGGAGCGACCCTTGCCAACAGCCCCCTGCTCTATGGGCTGATTGCCCTGGGTCTGGCAGCTATTGTGGCCTTCGCCCTGTTCTGCTTCTCCCGGGCGAAGAAGCGGTGCCTGGAGCTGGGCATGAGCCGGGAGACCATCTCCAACGTGGTCAAGGCCACCATTTCCGCCTCCCTGGTGCCCAGCCTGGCTATCCTGCTGGGCTTTCTGACCCTGTCCGTGACCCTGGGGGCGGCGTGGCCCTGGTGGCGGCTGTCCGTCATTGGCTCCCTGTCCTACGAGATTATGGCGGCGGACTACACCGCCAAGGGCATCGGCGTGGCCCTCTCCGGGGTTCTCTCCGCCGAGCCCACCATCTTCGCGGCCATTATGATTGTCATGACCCTGGGCGTGTGCACCGGCCCGCTGATGGTAGCCTTCGTGGCGGAGAAGTACTCCACCAGCATCATGAAGGCCAAGAGCGGCAAGGGCGACTGGGGCGAGATCTTCGCCGGCGTGTTCTATCTGGCTATGTTCGCGGTGTATATCCCCATTCTGGTCTTTGAGGATCTGCCCAACGCCCTGACCCTGTTTACCAGCATGGTGCTGACAATTATTCTGGGCATTGCCAGCAAGAAGATCCCGGTCCTGTCCAATTTTACCATGGCGATTGTTCTGATTTTAAGCATGGCCTCCAGCGTCCTGTGGGCTGGACTGTTTTAAGAAAGCGGGGTAGCAAGCTATGAGCAACGAGAAAAAGAACGTGAGCGGCGCGTCCATCGACCCCTTTACCCACTGGGCCCACAAGACCGGCCGGATCTTCATGCTGCTGTTTATCCTGTACACGGTCTGCGTCCCCATGATCCTGTGCACTGTCTACGGCGTCTGGCCCAGCTTTAAGCAGATGCTGCCGGGCCTGGTGTCCATTCTGGCGCTGATGGTGCCCACCAGCATCGCGGAGGTGAGCAGCTACACGCCGATTCTGGGCTCCTCGGCCTACCTGACCTTCGCCACGGGGAACCTGATGAATCTGAAGGTTCCCTGCGCCACGGAGGCCCAGAAGGTAGCCAAGGTGGAGCAGAACACCACCGAGGGCGACGCCATCGCCCTGATCTCCACCTGCGTGTCCTCCATCGTCACCATCGTGGTGCTGGCGGTGGGCCTGCTGCTGGTGGTGCCCCTCCAGGGCGTGCTCCAGAACCCCACCATCTCCACCGCCACCAGCTACATCCTCCCCGCCCTCTTCGGGTGCATGGCCCTGGGGATTCTGGGCCGGGGCAGCGGACCCACCTATGTGAAAAACAAGCTGCTGATCATTGTGGTTCCGGCAATTCTGGTCTCCATTCTGGCTATTATGGGGATTGCCTCCTCCGGCATGGCGGGCTTCCTGCTGCTGGTGATGATTCCCCTGTCCATCCTCTGCGCGAGGATTCTTTGGAAGAAGGGGATTGTGAAGGTGCTGCCCAACACGAGGGAGAGCAAATAGTCCAAGCGAACAAAAAAGGGGTGAGGGCCCATGCCCTCACCCTTTTTTCCTGCTCAAATCCATCCCCCGGATCCGCTTGCGCAGGGGCAGCACCGCCGCCGGCGGCACGGACAGCTCGTCGATCCCCATCCGCAAAAACGTCTCCGCCAGGGTCAGATCCGCCCCCAGATC
>JAIEIQ010000059.1 GCA_029065305.1 Oscillospiraceae bacterium | reverse complement strand
CAGCTGGGCCCCGTCCTTTGTAGGACGCTCCTCCGCCAGACTGCCCGCAGAGCTGGCGCTGTACTTCGAGCAGTCCGGCTATCCGAACCGGGAGTCCCTGTCCACCGCCGTGAAGCACGCGGAGCTCTACGAGAGCATGGTCCACACCATCCAGGCCATAGAGGCCATGGGCTGGGGGGAGTTTCTTGCGGAGCGGTAACAAATTTGTAAGGAAGGAAATCCGCCCATCTGAAAATTTCCTATTGCCGAAGGCGGTATACCTGTGGTACAATGCGCTATAGAAAACCGGCGCCGCGCTGAAGGCGGACGCTGCCCTCTTTGACGGGGAGGAACAATGCCGGCCCCCTCGGCTAACTAGCCGGAGCCGAGGCCCGGCGGCGCTCCCCGCCGCCAGAGCGGACAGGCCCGCCAGCGGAGCGCGCCGGCGCTCGAAAGGGTACCACCCACTTTTGTGGGTGGTATTTTTTTGCCCGCAGACGCCACAGGACGGTCTGTTCAAGGTTTGTTCATGAATAGGGGCTTGACGAACAGGGGAAAATGCGGTAAAATGCGTCTGTAACTATTTGTAACCCTTTTGAGCGGATCGTAATTTTTGGAGGCGCACATGGCTTCAACTGCTCCACATGAGATGAAACACCGAAAGGTTTTGCGGTTCCAGGACCGGCAGCGGTTCCCGGAGTCCAACAGCTTTTACCGCCAGCTCCAGCTGCTGGTCAGGGGCTCCCTGCCCCTGGCGCGGCAGAAGGCGAAAAACCGCCTGCGGGAGTGGCGGGCCGCCTTTGCCAATCTGGTCCTGCGCCTGCGGCAGGCGTCGGAGAAGCGGCGGATCCACCCCCTTGTCTACCTCTCCGCCGGTACGGCGGTGGCGGTCATCGCGGTTTTCAACCTGCTCTACACCACCGCCACCACCGTCTCCATCGACGGGGTGGAGCTGGGGGCGGTGGCCTCCGAGGCGGAGGCCCAGGCCGTGCGGGCGTCGGTGGAGGAGAACCTCTCCGCCGTGCTGGGCTATGATTACACCATTGAGGACAGCGTGGTGTCCTACTCCTACTCCACCGGCCTCACCGCCCGCAGCGCCCTGGTGGACGAGGCGGTGATTGAGGAGGCCCTTAACGAGAAGATCCACGTGGTGGAGCACGGCTACGCTCTGTATGTGGACGGCGAGTTCGTCGGCGCCACCCAGACCAAGGGGGCCCTGGAGGGCCTGCTGGACCAGGTGGCGGCGGACTACCGCAATGAAAACACCGTGTCCGTGGAGTTCGTGGAGGGCGTGGAGGTCCGGGAGTGCGATCTGCCGGTGGAGGATTTCACCAATCTGGCGGACGTGGCCCTGCGCATCAACGACACCAAGGAGGGCGAGGTCACCTACGAGGTGAAGAAGGGCGACTGCTGGTCGGTCATTGCCCAGGACCACAACCTGACCAGCGATGATCTGCTGCGGCTCAACCCCGGCTACGACATCGACCGGCTGAGCATCGGCGACGTGCTGACCATCAGCAACGCGGTGCCCTATCTGACGGTGATCGCCACCCAGATGGAGTACTACGTGGCGGATATCCCCTATGAGATTGAGTACGTGGATGACGACACCATGTGGGAGGGCGACACCCGGACCATCACCAAGGGACAGTACGGCACCGCCGACACCGTGGCCCGGGTCACCTACCAGGGCACCGAGGAGATCGAGCGGATTGTGGAGTCCCAGACCATACTGACCGAGCCCGTCACCGAGGTTCAGGCCCGGGGTACTCTGGAGCGGCCCGACTGGGCGCCCACCGGCTCCTTCCGCTGGCCCACAAGCGGCAACATCACCTCCAGATACGGCTACCGGAACATCTTCGGCGGCAGCTCCTTCCACGGCGGTCTGGACATCGCCAACAAGGCGGGGACGGACATCGTGGCGGCGGACGGCGGCGAGGTCACCTACGCCGGCTGGATGAGCGGCTACGGCTATCTGGTCCAGATTGACCACCTCAACGGCTATGTCACCTACTACGGCCACAACAGCAGCCTGCTGGTGAGCGTGGGCGACAAGGTCTTCAAGGGCCAGCACATCGCGGAGATGGGCTCCACCGGCCGGTCCACCGGCAACCACTGCCACTTCGAGGTCCGCCTCAACGGCGAGCGGCAGAACCCTGCGGACTATCTGCCTTAACCAGCAGAAATGAGGAGCGCCCCCTGCGGGGGGCGCTCCTCTGTGTCTGGAGGCTGTCAGCGCCCGCTGGCGGTCCACTCCTCCTGATAGATCATATCGTCCACGTCCCCGTGGGGGTAAATCGGTTCCAAGGGATACCTCCTCTCTTTTTGGGGGATTCTTTCTATCATACCCCACCGGCGGCGCGAAGGTGCGGGAAATCCGCCGGCCGGTGCGTGGACTTGACGGGGCGCGCCGCCCGTGGTAAGATGGGGGCGAAAAGCGGACAAGGAGGCTTTGTATGGAATCCTTTTACGGCAAAAACAACAAGGAGGAGCTCCCTCTGGAGTTCTATCTGGCAAAATTCCGGGAGGGCGATCCGGCGGAGATGGCGGCCCGGTGCGCCCTGCCCTGGGACGGGGAGAAGCGGGCCGTGACCATCACCCTGCTGGGGGAGGACTTCTCCGTCTCCCACCCGGATTTCACCATTGTGGGGCCCTCGCCCCTGACCAACCCGGAGCGGATCCTCTTTTTGCGGTATCTGCTGGACGGGCGGTACAGCCTGCCCGGCGGGCAGTACCTGACCTACCGGGAGTTCCCCTGGGGGGAGGTCTATCTCCAGCAGTTCACGGGCCGGTGCATCAAGCGCTTCGCCTTCTCCTACGGCAGCAGGCCGGAGCTGCTGGGGCGGGTGATGGAGCGTATGCCGGCCAAAAAGCTCTCCCGCAGCGACGCGGGGTGTGAGGTGGCGCTGATGCCGGGGCTGAACATCCAGCTTCTGTTGTGGGTGGGGGACGACGAGTTTCCCCCCAACGCGC
>JAIEIQ010000058.1 GCA_029065305.1 Oscillospiraceae bacterium | reverse complement strand
TGGTATAGCTCAGTTGGTAGAGCAGCTGATTTGTAATCAGCAGGTCGGGGGTTCGAGTCCGTCTACCAGCTCCACCCCTTCTCTGGCGGCAACTGAATAGGGAGACCTTTTGGTGGGACTACATGGGAGCGTTCCCGAGTGGCCAAAGGGGGCAGACTGTAAATCTGTTGTCGACGACTTCGGTGGTTCGAATCCACCCGCTCCCACCAAGGCAAAGGCCGCTGTACCGCTGGTACAGCGGCCTTCGTCGTATCACCTCCTTGTCCTTCCTTATTTAGAACGTACGTTTCTCTGTCGCCTATAGTAGCACAGCGCAGCTGTAATGTCAAGCATTATTTTTAGTTTTGCTGAATATTTTTATTTGGTCACAGAGTCCCTGTGACTGTGTCCCGGAAAGGAGACCACCATGAGTTTTGGACAGAGGCTGCGGGAGCGGCGGGAGGAGCTGGGGATGACCCGGGGGGAGCTGGCGAAGGCCCTGGGCGTCAGCCAGTCGGCGATCAGCAACTACGAGAGCGGGCTCAACGCCATGCGGGAGGAGGTGCTTCTGCGCCTGTTCAAGACCCTGGATGTGGAGCCCAACTACCTCTATCAGGACGCCTTCACCGGCGAGCGCTTCATCTGCTCCACGGAGGAGGAGCGCCTGGTGAAGCGGTACAGGAGCCTGACCGTCCCGGGCCGTCAGGCGGCCCAGTCGGTGATGGACGCCCTGACGGCCTACCAGGCGGATCTGGAGGACCTGGCCCCGGAGGAGGAGATCCGGCAGATCCCCCTCTACCGCTCCCCGGCGGCGGCGGGCTATGCCGCCCCGGTGTTCGGGGAGGACTTCGACTACGTGCCCGTCACCGGGGAGGTGCCCCGGGGGGCGGAGTTCGGCGTGCGCATCCAGGGGGACTCCATGGAGCCCGTCATCCGGGACGGGTCGGTGGTGTACGTCAACCGGGATCCCCTGTCCAGCGGGGACGTGGGCATCTTCTGCGTGGATGGGGACATGTTCTGCAAGCAGTATGTCCGGGACCGGCTGGGGATGGTGTACCTCTTCTCCCTGAACCGTAAGCGCTCGGACGCGGATATCGTCCTGCCCAGGGACAGCGGCCGGACCATGGTGTGCTTTGGCCGGGTGCTCCTGCCCAGCCGCCCGGATATCCCGGGAGCGCCGGGGCTGTAAGGGAGCGCCCCTGCCGCTGTTTTTGTTGTCAAACTGTAACCGATTTCCACTTGCTTTTTCGCGTATTTGGGGTGATAATAAAGCAAGCTGCCAAATACTGTCGAAGGTCGAAGGATGTCCAATTATGAGCCGTATTTTTTGTCTTGCACTCAGCCTGCTCCTCTCCCTGCCCATCACCGGCTGCGAGGGACAGGCCGCCCAGCTCCCCGGCGACGCCCCAGCCGCCGAAAGCACCGAAATCATTTCAACAGGCGGAAAGACAGAGATCCCCGATCCTGTCCAGGAGGCTCCGGCGGAGCCGGAGGAGCTTCCCGAGCCGGAGGAGCCCTACGTCCGGGTCATTGACCCGTCGAAGCCCATGGTGGCCCTCACCTTCGACGACGGGCCGGACCCGGTGTACACAGATCAGATTTTGGACCTGCTGGAGGAAAACCACGCGGTAGCCACCTTCTTTGAGGTGGGCTGGAACATCTACTCCTGCCCGGAGGCCCTGGTCCGCGCTACGGAAATGGGCTGTGAGCTTGCCAGCCACTCCAGCGGCCACAAGGACCTGAGCAAGCTGCGCAAGAGCGCCCTTCTGGAGGATATCCAGACCATGGACGCCATCTTCGCCGCCGTGGGGCTGGAAGCGCCCCTGCTGCTGCGTCCCCCCTACGGCGCCACCAACCAGAACGTCAAGTACGGTACGGACCGGGCAGTGATCACCTGGACGGTGGATACCTACGACTGGCAGAGCCGGAACGCCGCCTCCGTTGTCTCCAGCATTCAGAACGTCCCCAGCCTGGACGGGGAGATCGTCTTGATGCACAGCATCTACGACAGCTCGGTGGAGGCCCTGGAGACGATCCTCCCCTGGCTCACGGAGCAGGGCTATCAGACCGTCACCATCACGGAGCTGATGGCCTACTACTACGGGGAGCTGCCCCAGCCCGGGCAGTTCTACGGCTATACCTACTTCTCTACCCACGGCCGCACGGATACGCCCCTGAGCCTGGAGACGGAGGAAGTCCCGGCTCAATAGAAAGACTGAAAAAACAAGGCAAACCGTTTTGGTTTGCCTTGTTTTTTAGTCTTTCAAGCCAAATTCCCGCTCCACCAGCGCGAGCGTATCCTCAATGCTCCTGGTCTCGTCCCGGACAATCACGCGGAAGCCGGAGTGGAGAAAGGCGTCGTAGCTCTCGGGGGAGTTGATCTTCTTCAGGCACTGCCTGAAATTTTCCATTGCCAGCGCAGGATCCTCCTCCTCCATGAGCAGCCGGTATAAAAACTGCTTCTCTCTGTCCGGCCTCTCAAAAAAGCGGTTCACCGATACGGCGGGATCCGCCAGCATGATGAGCACATGGCGATCATCCGATATCTCCCGCAGCGTCTCCAGGGAGATATTGGTGTCCACAAACACCATTTTCTCCCCGGTGCTCAGTTTTTCCAGGATCTGAAGCTCCAGGATCTCACATTCCTTTGACGTGCCCCTGATCCATGCCTCGTATTCCTCCGGCGTCCGCCTGATGAAATCGTGCCAGTCCTCCAGGTCCCTGGTGTATGTCAGGCCGGGGAACCGGGCGCTGTCCAACCCGGGCAGCAGGGCGTTGTGGTAGTTTTCCTCGCAGGCGATCCCGTTGTACTTTTCGGCGAGCCGCTTTACCATGGTGGATTTCCCGGCGTAGGCAGTTCCGTTTATAAAATAAGTTCGGGGAAACATCCTTTTCATTGCCGTACCCCCGCCGTCTCATGGCGGACCTTGGCGTAGGCGTGCTTGCGCACCACGAAGAAGAACCCTGCGTGCATGGCAGCTGTCACGGCCCAGCTGATGGGATAGGAGATGTACAGCGCTGCGGGGGTGCCGAAGAAGGGAAACACAAAGGCCACCCACAGCAGCCGCAGGCCGCAGGCCCCCACCAGGGAGACAATCATCGGCACCACTGAGTGGCCCAGCCCCCGCAGAATCCCCACCATGGTGTCCATCAGGCCGCAGATGAAGTACAGGGTGCAGACATAGAGCATCCGCTCCTCCGCCGCCGCGATGACCAGGGCGTCTCCGGGGGCGTAGACCCCCGCCAGCTGACGGCCAAAGACCACCGCCAGTCCTCCCAGGACCAGCCCGATGGCCGTGCTGTAGCCAATGCACAGGGCCGACACCCGGTCCACCCGGCGGCACTCCCCCGCGCCGTAGTTCTGGCTGACGAAGGTGAGGGCGGTCTGGTAGACGGCGTTCATCCCAGAGTAGACAAAGCCCTCGATATTGGCGGAGGCGGCGGAGCCGGCCACCACCACGGACCCGAAGCTGTTGATGGTGGACTGGATGACCACGTTGGACAGGGAGAACAGCATCCCCTGGAAGCCGGCGGGGAAGCCCACCCGGACGATCTTCTTCACCACCTGCTTATCCAGGCTCAGGCTCCTCAGTTCCAGGTGCAGGGCTCCGCTGTCCCGCATCAGGCACAGCAGCACCAGCGCGGCGGAGATGTACTGGGCGGCGATGGTGGCCAGGGCCACCCCCGCCACGCTCATCCGGCAGACGATGACAAACACCAGATTCAGGCACACATTCACCACGCCCGCTGCGCTCAGGAAGTACAGGGGCCGGCGGGTGTCTCCCTGGGCCCGGAGGATGGCCGCGCCGAAGTTGTAGACCATGTTGGCCGGCATCCCCAAAAAGTAGATCCGCAGATACAGAGACGCCAGATCGATCACGTCCTCCGGGGAGGACATCAGGGCCAGCAGCTGCCGGGCCAGCGTGGAACCCAGAATCAGAAGGACGATCCCGCCCAGCCCCGCCAAAGTCATAGCGGTGTGGACGCCCCGGCGCACATCCTCCTTCCGTCCGGCCCCCAGCTCCCGGGCCACCACCACGTTGGCGCCCACCGAGAGGCCCACGAACAGGTTCACCATCAGGTTGATGAGGGAGGAGGTGGAGCCCACCGCCGCCAGGGCCTCCTTCCCCACGAAGCGGCCCACCACCACCACATCTGCCGCGTTAAAGAGCAGCTGAAGCAGGCTGGAGGCCATCAGGGGCAGGGCAAAGAGCAGCAGCTTGCCGGAGAGAGGGCCGTGGAGCATGTCAATCGTATAGTCTTGTCTGCGCATAACACACCTCACCGCGTAAAAATCACGGCGCGGCGCACCAGGGAGCGCGCCACGCCATACAGGCATAGAAGTTATATCATATTCCCGGGCAAACAGCAAGAGCGGGGCGGAAAAATCTTTCCCAAATCCTTTGGATTTTTCCCCCTTTTTATGGGAATTTCGTACATGACGGCAAAATTGGGGCCCGGACGCGTCTGCGTCCGGGCCCCGGTTGTCTCAGAATATCCGCCTGACCGGAGGATTACTCCTCCTCTTCCTTCTTCCGGGCGGGAAGGCTCAGCACCGCGATTCCCGTCAGGGAAACCGCGCTCAGAGCCGCCCACAGCACAGTCCGGCCGCTGTCGCCGGTCTCCGGAATCTCAAAGCCGAAGAGAGGCACGTCATCCTCGGGGATGTAGACGAACTCCTCCTCATTCTCAGGATCCGGCACCTTCACATAGGTGGTGGGCACGTCGTCCTCCAGAATGGTCACGGTGTCCGGGCTGTCCGGCTCGTTGGGATCGGGCAGCTCGGGATAGTACTCCTCCGGCGGCTCCTCGTAGGTCTGAGTGGTTTCGTCATCGTCATCATCGTCGTCATCGTCGTCGCCGGGCTCCTCGTAGAAGCGGTTGATAAACCGCGCACCCAAGGTCTCCTCCGGGTCAATGACGCCCTCCAGATCGCCCTCGGTGGTGACGCCGTCAAAGTAGTACTCCGTTACAGGCGCCTCCGTCACAGTGTAGTGGGTGTCCTTGCTCAGGTTTTTGATGGTCAGGGACTGGCCGTCCATCAGCTGGAAGCTCACTTCGCCGTCGACTACCTCCAGCTGGGTGTAGGCGGGAGCCTCCACAGCGGGGGAATCGCTGCCGCCCTCCACCTCCACAAAGGCGGGCAGGGTGTCGCCGGGGGCGGCCTCCAGGGCGACGGTGAAGTCAAACAGCCGGTCGCGGTAGCGCCAGCCGGCGTTGCCGGTGACGGTCTTGCGGACAGTCAGGGTGCCGGGATCTCTCTGGTTGACCACGGTTACGGAGAAGACGGTCTTCTCCCCGGCCTCGTCGATGGTGCCCGTCCAGCCGTCGCCGCCGCCCAGATATGTGTCGTAGCCCTCCTGGTTGGCCTCGCGCTCGGTGATGGTATAGGTGGTGCCGTTGGGCAGGCCGGTGATGGTCCGGGTCTCGCCGCCCCGCATGGTGAAGGTAATGGTGCCGTTCTCCAGCGTTGCCGTCTGGCCGTCCAGCTCAATTGCGTTGGGCTCGCCGTTGGTGGTCCACTCGCTCTTGGTCAGCGGAGCGCCGTTGGCGTCCCGCAGGACCACGTCGAAGGTCCAGCTTCTGCCGGCGTCCGCGCCGCTGCCCCGCAGCTCCTTGGTGATGGACAGCTCGCCGGTGCCGCGGTGGTTGAAGTAGTAGATAAACGCGCCTGCGTCAGCGCCGCCGATAATCTCTCCGGAAATCGTATCCGCCTCCGTCAGCCCCGCCTCCAGGTCTGCGGAGGAGGCGGAAGTTGTGCGGTAGCCGTTCCAATCGTGGTCCTTCTCGGTCACCTCGTAGTGGGTCTTGTTCGGCAGACCTGTTACGAAGAACATCTCCCCTCCGCGAAGCGAGAACTGGAATGTCTCCGTCTCGTCATCATACAGCGTATTCAGAGCGCCCGTCTGCGGCACTCCGCTCCGCTCCACCGTCTCGCCCTCGGAATCCGTAATCTTATAGATTACTTCGCTGTCACTGCCCAGCGTATCGGCATTCCACCAGTACTCCGAGCTGTTATAGATGTCTTCCGGATTTATCGGGGCAATGGCCATGTTGTCGCCAGTCTCATCATCTACCACGCCCGGGGAAGTCTCTCCCCCATTCTGTCCGAAGAAGGGTTCCGTCTCGCTGCCGGCGTAGGCGGACCGCAGCTTCAGATTGAAGGCAAACAGATCGTCGTCATACGCCCCGTCGCCGTCGATCATCTTTGCGACATACAGACCGCCCTCGCTGCGCATGTTGACATACGCAAAGCTGTCGCCTTTGGGCATTGTTCCGTTCTTGGAGCTATCAATCTTGTCAGAAACTGTGCCTGTAATGGAATCGATCTCCGCACCCTCTTTACCGCTGACCACGGTCACATATCCGAACTTGTTGGCCGCGTCCTCCGTAATGGTGTACTTGGAGGCGGCAGGCAGGTTCGGAATTGTGAGTTTCGCGCCGCTGACCAGCACCGCCGTCAGGGTGTAGTTGTGCCAGCCGTCGCCGGTATCGTCAGCGTAAGTCAGCGTGCCGGCGCTGGCGCCAGGGTAGGCCCCGTTAGTCACGGCAGGCACCACATGCTTCTCCATCCATTCCTTAGTGATGGACTTCGGAACCGTCAGCTTCACCGTGAAGGTAAACTGCTCGCCGCGATTCTCCACAGCGGTGCCGGTGACATTTTTCGTGATCTCCAGAGGCGCAACCCCCCGGAAGTTCTCGACATCCACAACCTTGGTATTCCCGTCAGCAATTATGCCGTCGGCGGACAGGCTTCCACTGGAAATGTTGTCGTACAGCACCTCATACCCATTCTCCGTGAGGGCCTCGGTGGTCTCCGTGATGGTATACTTGGTGCCCTCAGGGAGGTTCTTGAGTTCAGCAATGTTGGTGCTCTCTCCGTCCGCTTTAACGTCCTTTACCACAGTGACGGTGTACTTCCCTGTTTCATTGCCTTCCGCTACGAAGTTGACACCGGAATCCCTGTTGATCCAATCAATAAGCGCATCCGCAGTGATCCTCTCATTCTCAAGCAGTTTAACTTCGCTCAGATCAAGATCAATCTTAAAGGTGACAGTCTCACCCGCCTGGGCCTCGCCGCCCATGCTCTTGTTGACCGTCAAACTGCCGGTCTTCCAGCGGTTGGTGTAGGCGAAAGTCAGAACAGGGCTCTTCTCGCCATTGACCGTGCCGGAAAGCTCCGGAGCACTTTCAACCGTCGTTTCATAGCCTGGAGCGTTCTTGTCAACCTCAGCCACTTCATACTGGGTGCCGTCGGGCAGTCTGTCGAACTTGATGCTTTCGCCGCTCTTCAAATAGAAGGTAAACATACCGGTTTCTGCATCAAAGGTGTCAAGCGTCCTCCCCGCAGCCTCGCCAACAAATATATGGGTATAATCCATCCATTTGTTTTCAGCGCTCCAGCCGCCGGAAGCCGCCGTCAAAGGATTGCCGTCCGGGGCTGTCAGCTTGAGGGTAAACTTCCACTCGCGGTTCAGGAACTCGTCGCTGGCTTCGTCGCCTACGACCTTTTTGCTGATCTCCAGGGACGCCGCGCCGCGCTTGTTGGTGAAGCTGACAAACTGCTTGACATTCTCATTGATGTCATCATCCTTCACACCCTCAATGGTGCCCTCAACCTGCTTGACAATATCCGCGCTGTTGTCGGCAGCTCTGGCAATCGCGCGCCGTACAGCCTTGACCGGAGCGGGTTTAAGCACAATGTCGCCAGGCTTATCAATGGCCCCATCAGGCACTGTGACCTCATATCCGTTCTTATCGGCGCTGTCTAAGGCCATGTCCTCGCCCACACCGTAGGTCGTGCCATTGGGCAGGTTGTCAAAGACCATGATCTGATTGTGGGTCAGAGAGAACTTAATGTAGCCGTCGCCGACATTCTCGATTTTCGGCTGTGGCTCCACAGGTTCGGTTCCGTTGTCCCTGTCGTAAACTGTGTAGGTCGGAGCTGTAATTACCTCCCCATTGGGCGCCTCGAACCGGATGGTAAATCCAAACAGGGCCTCCGGATCGCCGCCGTCACCTTCAACAGTTTTCATCACGGCTAAGTCGCCGTTGTAGCGGAGGTTGGTCGCGGTGACCGTGACGTCGCTATTGTTATCCTTTCCGATAGTTCCATGCTGGTTGGTGTAAATATTGCGATCATCAACCTGGTTATAGCCGTTAGCCGTCTCATCCCGCTCGAAGACCCAGTATTCCGTACCGTAGGGCAGCCTCTCGCTGACCAGCTCTTGTTTGCCTTCTTCAATAGTCACACCGCTAATTGTAACGGTCTTGCAATACTTGGAAAGCACCTTGTCCCCTTCAAAGGTATAGTTTTTGTCACATTCTTCAAGTCCGGGCACAAAGTTATTGATCTGCTCCTCCGTCAGGTCGCTGGGGAACTTAAACAGCACATCAAACGTAAAGGTCTGAGCCGCGTCCGTGCTATAGCCCTCGCCGGCGAGGACCTTCTCTACGGTCAGACTGCCGAAGGGACGGGTGTTGGTGACAGTTGCCGTGTTATCGCCTTCGACAATTATACCAGCGCCGTGCTCCACTACTTTCCCATTAAACAAAGTCGTGTAGTAACCCTGATTGGCCTGTGTCTCCGTCAGCGTGTACTCCGCGCCAACGGGAAGATCGTTAAACTCCTTAGTCCAGCTGTCGCCTTCGGGGAGGGTAAACTTCTTGTCTTCCATCCCCTCAACATTCAGCACAAACTCCCAGGAGCTATCTTTGCCGCCGCTCCCTTGAACCTCTTTTGTTACGGTCAGCTTACCGCTCTTGCGGGTGTTGGTGATTGTGACGGTTTTATTGTCGTCCAGTGTACCCACAGCTTTATCGGGAGATACCTCATAGTTGGGATCCCGATTAATCTCCTCTACCTCATATTGCGCATTATAAGGCAGCTCCTTGATGGTTGCGGATTGCCCACCCTTCAGCTTCAGCGTCCCGCTGCTGCTGATTTTACCCATCTCAGCACCATCGATGAAATAGGGATATTCACCATCAGCATTAGTCAGAGTTACCTTGAACGTCCAGTCCTTGGTCTCATCAGGCTTGGTGCCCGCGAGTTCTTTGAGTTCTTTCGTGATGGTCAGCTCGCGGTTGGTGGTGTTGTTGAAGGTAGGCTTACCATCAACTTTTTCCTCCACAGTGTTCCCGTTTGCGTCCTTAACACGGGTAACAGTCTTGCTTTGGCACTCCCAGATCGTTGTATACTGTTTGATCGTAGCAGTGCCGTTACCTGTCACGTCTGTATTGGGTCCAACATTCGTTTGGATATCTTTTATTATTGTATTGCCCGGCTTAAATGTTGCAGAGATCTCGTACTCGGACTCATCGTAATGGATTGTCACGCCATCTTTTTTCCCGCCATTGTCAACTTCTCTCAAGATGAAGTTAACCGTTTTTTCTCGCTTGTCAGCGGGATCAATAGGCACATTGATATCTTCAAATTTGATGGTACTCCCATTATTCTGCACAGTTGCAATCGGTTCATCCTCGTACAGCAGTTCAAAGGTGTAGTTGCTGTCAGGCTTCGCGTTATTGAAAGTTTTTATGGCCTCCAGCGAGAGCTTGAATTCATTTGCATAAATTTTAAAGGTCTCGGGCGTGGTGACGGTTTCGCCAAACAGCAAATTCCCGTTGCACCCTATACCGCCGCCATGCATCGCGGAATAGTTGTTATAAATTTTTACTGTTGCCTTATTTTCAGCATTATTTCTTGCCTCATTGTTGGGATGCGCTGTGAAGCTTTGACAGACTCTGGGCTTCGTTGGAGAGCAGTTTTTGTGGTTATATCTCTCGTGTTCGCACCTATTAAACTCCAGAACCTGCCCATTCCACTTCGCTTCGCCGCCGCCCAGCATCTTATTGCTGATAACGCTCGCTCCTGCGGAGAAGAAGTCCATCGCAGCGGCCTTAAAAGCCCCTTTATTTGACCACTCATTGTTATAGTCAATAATTTCCAGCCGGTCAATTTGTGCGCTGCCAAAATTCTGGTTGCCATAAATGGCCGCGCAATCTGTATTGATTACCATCCCGGCATGGAGGCATCCGGCTACGCCGCCGCCCAAGCCCACGGCCTGGTTATCGGTAACAAGTGCGTCTATAATTTTCAGTGTTGCTTTGTTGTTGACATAGACGCCGCCGCCGCCCAAGTCATTTTTTGTCTCAGTCCTATTTCCATAAATTTCGATAGTATTGCCGTTTTTGGCCTCAATCTCGGCATCTGCGCGGGTGAAAACACCGCCGCCTTCCGCGTCCAGCGCTATATTGTCGCTGATTACACCACCATTAATAACAAGGCGGACATCCTTTGGGAAATTCTCGCCGGTGATATCATTAACATTTCCGGCAAGATCCACAAAAATTCCGCCGCCAGCGCCAGCCCGGTTTCCAGTAATATTTGCGTTCTTTACCACCAGCTTGCCGTCGCCCGCAACATACACGCCACCGCCAACTCTAGACGCGGGACGCCCCGAGACTTTATTATCAAAAATTATTTTCCTAGCCGGTGTACCCGTACCACCGGTAATCGTAATACCGCCATCAAGATAAACGGTTGCAACTATCGGAGTCGTCTCTGCCTTCCCGTTTCCAACAGTAATAACACTGCCATTACCCTGCCCATCAATTGTACCGCTACCATTGATCGTCAGAGTACCCTTTTCTACGATAACACAGCCATTCATAGTGCCGTTCACGGTAAGGGTATAATTGTTTCCGTTGGACACTGTATAGTTGCCAGTCCATGTGCCATCAACCGTATAGTTTTGGTTGCTTTTATTACCAGTCGCCTCTGTCTCCGCCTCATGATTCTGCACCGCAACCAGCCAGTAGAGGGTCACAGTCTCGGTAACAGTCTCATAGACGGGCTCCCGGGGCTCCTCGGGCTGGGCGTCGACGGTGTTGTCCTCGACGTTCTCCTCCTCCGAAGCGCCGTCGTTCTCATTCACGCCGCTGTCATCGTCCGGAACCTCTTCCGCGTCAGAGGGGGCATCAGTCTCCTCCTCATCTGCCATACGTACAATCACGCGGCTCTTTTTCCCGGAGGAGAGCGCCTGACTGCCGCCGTCGGGATCGGCAGGGGCCGATTCGCCGGCGTCCGTATCGACATCCACGTCCGGCTCCGGATCGGTGTCGGTATCCGTGTCAGCGTCCACGTCAGGAGCGGTGTCAGTATCCGTATCGACGTCCACATCCGGATCGGTGTCAGTATCCGTATCGACGTCCACATCCGGATCGGTGTCAGTATCCGTATCGACGTCCACATCTGGATCCGTGTCAGTATCCGTATCGACGTCCACATCTGGATCGGTGTCAGTATCCGTATCGACGTCCACATCTGGATCCGTGTCGGTATCCGTGTCAACGTCAACGTCCGGCTCAGCGTCGGTATCCGTGTCAACATCAACATCCGGCTCAGCGTCAGTATCCGTGTCAACGTCCACATCCGGCTCAGCGTCGGCATCCATATCGCCGTCCTCCGCGGGCGGGACAACAGTGCCGTCGCTGTCGGGGAGCACAGGCGCTTCCTCGACGGGCGGCTGTTCAGGCGCCTCGGTCAGAACCTGATAGGTGTGCTCATAAGTAAATGTAACATCGACCACACCCTCCTTGTGGGGCGTGGCTTCACCGGTTTCCCCGTCAATCTCCAGCACGCTCGGGTCGCTGGAGCCCCATTTGCCCTGGGTTTCGCCCAGCACAAAACCGGGCGCCAGCCCGCTGCCCTCCGCCATCGGGAGCAGGTCCTCGACAGCCAAGGTTTTCAGGTGGGCTGTCAGGCGCTCCTTAATGGCGCTCTGGAGCATACCGGCATCCGCCGCCTCATCCAATTCCAGCTCAAGATACTCCGCCGCGAACCAAAGGTCCTCCTCGGCCATGGCGTCCAGCTCGGCGTCCAGGCTGTTCAGGGCGATCTCCCTCATTCCCATCCCAAACTCCGAGGCGTCATCCAGCACCGGGAGCTGAACAGAGAGGGGAAGATCAATGGGCGCGCCCTCGTTCAGATGCTCATGCCCCCCATGGGGATCTCCCTCCGTCGCCCACGCGCTGATCGACAGCAGACTCATCGTCATGCTGAACGCCAGCACCAGGGACAGCAGCCGCTTCAATTTCTGTCTCATACAAATCTCCTTTCAGCCGCCCGCAGGCGGCAGGTTTTACATCACAACACGGTCCATAGCGCGTCTCTCCGCCGCCGTCAGCTCCGCTCCCTGCCTCCTGTGAGGCAGGGAACCCCCCCAGGGGGGTTCCCT
>JAIEIQ010000057.1 GCA_029065305.1 Oscillospiraceae bacterium | reverse complement strand
CTCCGGGGGGAAGTTTGACGACTTCACAATCTCGGTGAGCATGGGCGTGGCTACCACGGAGATGGTGGGCTACAGCTATGACACCCTTTTCCACGCGGCGGATCAGGCCCTCTACACCGTCAAGCGGGGCGGGCGGGGCCGGTGCTGCTTCTATGATCAGTCCATGGCCGACACCCTCAGCGCCATCTCCCCCATCGACGGCGGGGAGGCCCGAGGAGAACACGACGAATGAAAAGGAGACAGAGCAATGACTTTGCAGGAGTGCTACGCCGCTATGGGCGGCGATTACGAGGGGGTCATGGGCCGTCTGCGCAGCGAGCGGATGGTGCAGAAATTCGTGCTGAAATTCCTGGCGGACGGCAGCTATGACCTGCTGCTCTCCTCCGCCGCGGCGGCGGACTGGCAGGAGGCCTTCCGCGCGGCCCACACCATCAAGGGCGTGTGCCAGAACCTGGGCTTCAACCGGCTCTACGAGTCCAGCAGCGAGCTGAGCGAGGCCATGCGGGACGGCAAGCCCCTGGCGGACCCGGCGCTGCTCGAGCGGGTGAAGGAGGACTACGCGGCCACGGCCGGCGCTATCCGCGCCCTGCAGGAAGCTCTGGGGGTATGAGCGGAACAGGCGCGGAGACAGGACCCCCGGAGGTGAACGCCTAATGGCAACAATAAAAAACATGAGAAATAAAACAACCCGCTTCCTTGTCGCCAGCCTGATCATGGTGCTGGCGCTGTGCGTCTTGGTGTTCTCCTTCCTGGCCATTACCATGGACCGGAGGAGCACCAGGACCATCAACGAGGTGGGAAAAATCTATATGGACAGCATGAGCGAGCAGATCGCCCTCCATTTCGCCACCACCATCAACCTGCGCCTGAGCCAGGTGGAGGCCCTGGTCCAGACCCATGAGGCGGGATACGCCGAGGGCAGCGAGGAGGTCATGGAGGACCTGATCTACAGCGCCCAGGCCCGGGGGTTTGAGTATCTGGCCTTCTACTCCGAGGACGGGGAATTTGAGATGCTCTACGGCAGTGAGATGGATGTGACGGACCCGGAGCCCTTTCTGGACTCCCTGAACCAGGGGGAGCAGAAGATCGCCGTGGGCACCGACCGGCAGGGCAACAAGCTGGTGCTCATCGGCGTGTCCACCGTCTACCCCATGCGCAGCGGCAAAAACTGCACCGGCCTGGTGGCCGGCCTGCCGGTGAGCTATATCAGCGAGACGCTCTCCCTCAACTCCGTGGACTCCCTGGTCTACTCCTACATTGTCCGCCGGGACGGGTCCTACGTCATCCGGGGACAGGTGGCCTCCACGGACAACTATTTTGACCAGATCTATGATGCCTTCGGCCCGTCGGAGCAGGCCGAGGCGGAGCGCTGTGTCCGGGAGCTTCAGGCGGCTATGGAGTCGGGGGAGGACTACTCCGCCGTCCTGGAGCTGGACGGCGAGCGCCGGCACCTCCACTGCACCAAGCTGGCCTACTCCGAGTGGAATCTGGTGGTGGTTATGCCCTACGGGGCCCTCAACCAGGAGATCGCCCGGCTGAGCAGCCAGTGGATCTTTATCTCCCTGTCCGGCTGCGTCATCGTGCTGGGGGCGCTGCTGCTGGTGTTCGCGGAGTACCTGAAGATGAACCGCCGGCAGATGCGGGAGCTGGACAACGCCCGGCAGGAGGCCGTCCAGGCCAACAAGGCCAAGAGCGAATTCCTCTCCAATATGAGCCACGACATCCGCACGCCCATGAACGCCATTGTGGGCATGACCGCCATTGCCACCGCCAACATCGGCGACACCCAGCAGGTTCAGAACTGCCTGAAGAAGATCGGCCTGTCCAGCAAGCACCTGCTGGGGCTCATTAACGACGTGCTGGACATGAGCAAGATCGAGAGCGGCAAGCTGACGCTGAATATGGACCAGGTCTCCCTGCGGGAGATGATGGACAGCATCGTCAGCATCGTCCAGCCCCAGGTCCGCGCCAAGCACCAGAATTTTGACGTCTTTATCCACGATATCACCACGGAGAACGTCTGCTGTGACAGCGTGCGGCTCAACCAGGTGCTCATCAACATCCTGGGCAACGCCGTCAAGTTCACCCCGGAGGAGGGGCACATCCATGTGTCCATGTACGAGGAGGAGTCCCCCAAGGGGGAGGACTTCGTGCGCATCCACCTGTCGGTGAAGGACGACGGCATCGGCATGACGCCGGAGTACCGGGAGAAAATCTTCGAGTCCTTCAGCCGGGAGGACAGCACCCGGGTGCGCAAGACCGAGGGCTCCGGCCTGGGCATGGCGATTACCAAGTACATCGTGGACGCCATGGACGGCATCATCGAGGTGGACAGCGAGCTGGGACACGGCAGCGACTTCCGAGTGATCCTGGATCTGGAGAAAGCCCAGGTGATGGAGGCGGACATGGTTCTGCCGGACTGGAAGATGCTGGTGGTGGACGACGACAGGCAGCTGTGCGAGAGCACGGTGTCCTCCCTCCAGTCCATCGGCGTGAAGGCGGACTGGACCCTGGACGCGGAGAGCGCCATTGAGATGGTGGCCGAGCACCGGAAAAAGCGGGACGACTACCAGATCATCCTTCTGGACTGGAAGCTCCCCGGGATGGACGGCATCTCCGCCGCCCGGGAGATCCGCCGGCTCTACGGCAGCGACGTGCCCATCCTCCTCATCTCCGCCTACGACTGGAGCGAGATCGAGGCGGAGGCCAAGGAGGCGGGGATCACGGGCTTTATCTCCAAGCCCTTGTTCAAATCCACCCTGTTTTACGGCCTCAAGCCCTACGTCCTCCCGGAGCGGGAGACGGTGCAGAAGAAGAAGCCCCGGGAGGCGGACATCGACCTCACCGGAAGGCGGGTGCTCCTGGCGGAGGACAACGACCTCAACTGGGAGATCGCCGAGGAGCTGCTCCGGGAGCTGGGGCTGGAGCTGGAGTGGGCGGAGAACGGGAAGATCTGCCTGGAGAAGTTCCAGGCGTCGGCCCCCGGCTTCTACGACGGCATTCTCATGGACCTGCGGATGCCCGTGATGACGGGCTACGAGGCCACGGAGGCCATCCGGGGGCTGGAGCGGGCAGACGCCAAGACCATCCCCATCATCGCCATGACCGCCGACGCCTTCTCCGAGGACATCCAGAAGTGCCTGGCCTGCGGGATGAACGCCCACGTGTCCAAGCCCATTGATGTCCGGGAGGTGGCCCAAAAGCTACTGAAATACATGCAATAAAACATAAAAACATAAGATAAGAGTGTGTGTTGAGTGAATCGAAAGAATACTTCTGTTTTCCTGTTTTTCCTTGTACTGATCCTGCTGGTGCCCGCCTGCGGCAGTAAAGAGACGGCTGCTACCATGCACCTGGTCAGAACCGAGGGAGCCGTATCCGTCAATAATACAGACGGCGCGCCCGTGGCCCTTATAGAAAATCTTGGACTGTACAGCGGGTATGGGGTCGCCACCCAGGGGGAGAGCTACGGATGGATCGACCTGGATGAAACAAAGCTGGCCAAAATGGATGAGGACAGTGAAGTCGAAATCGTCAAGCGCGACAAACTGCTGGAGCTCTGCGTCCAGTCCGGCGGACTGTTCTTCAATGTTACCGAGCCTTTGGCGGAGGACGAGACGATGAATATCCGCACGTCCACCATGCTCGTGGGCATCCGGGGCACCTGCGGATGGGTATACGTGGAAGATGACAGTCTGATGCACGTTTACCTTCTGCGCGGAAAAGTGGAGTGCAGCGTTCTGGGCGGGGACAGCAATGCCCTGGCGTCCGAGATGCTGACCGCCGGACAGGTGGCCAGAATGACCCTCAGCGAGGGCACGGCCTCTATCATTATCGAGGACTTCAGCGAGGAGGACGTTCCCGCCTTCGTGATGACGGAAATTGAAGAGGATACCGAGATAATGGAGTCGCTCCAGCCCGAGGAGCCGGAGGAGCCCGAGGTCACAGAGCCGCCGGAGACCGCTCCGACCGATGAGGAGCCTGCCCCGGCAGACGAGGAGCCTGCTCCGGCAGATGAAGAACCTGCTCCGGCAGACGAGGAGCCCGCTCCGGAAGATGAAGAGCCTACCCCGGCAGACGAGGAGCCCGTCCCGGCAGAAGAAGACGCCGGACAGACGTCCAACTCGGTTATCTTGGAGCAATACAAAGCTATCCTGGAGCAGGGGAAATCTTATACTTATAACTCGGATGCGGACGGACACGCTACTGGATCGTACGCGAAATACACAGGCTACAAATATGCGCTGTACCAGGAGAGTGAATTCTCCGCGCCGACGCTGATCTTGAAAAGACAAGGCGTGGACCGCCATGGGTACCTGCTGTTCCGGTATGACGCCGATACCGGGACCACCAGCCAGGTGGGTGAGGATATGGTCACCAGATTTGAAATGCCCAGCCATAGCTTCATCAACGACGTCGGCTGGGACAACTGGTACGACTTTACGGATACCAGCCATCTGGAGTCCTGGCTGTCCTGATGTAACAACAGGTCCGCTCCCAATCGGGAGCGGCTCTGTTTTTTTGCGCTTTTTCTAGCCCTTGTGACATCTGACATCTTTCTTGACAAATTAAGTTGTCAGATGGTATAATGGAATAAATCAACCGGCAAAGGAGCGAAGTACCATGGATACGGATGTGTTCCCCCAGTATCTGCGGATTGCCCTGGATCTGGCGGAGAAGATCGCCGCCGGCGAGCTGGAGGAGCGGCAGCGGCTGTCGGGCCGGTCCCTGCTGGCCTCGGAGTACGCCGTCTCCCCGGAGACGGTGCGCAAGGCCCTGCGGCTGCTGGCGAATATGAAGGTGGTGGAGGTCCGGGAAAAGAGCGGCGTGGTGGTCCTCTCCCGAGACAACGCCCGGCGGTATCTGGAGCTCCTGCGCAGCCGTCAGGATGAACTGGAGCGGTACGAGCGGTTCCGGGACCTCTACGAGCGGTACAGCGAGCTGGGCAGAGAGATGATGGAGGCCGGGAGCCAGCTGATGACCGCCCGCCTCCACCCCACCCGGTCCCAGTGGGCCCTGCCCCAGTATGAGCTGCGGGTGCCGGAGGGGTCCGGGGCCGCAGGGAAGAGCCTGCGGGAGCTGCGGTTCTGGCAGGGCACCGGGGCCACCATCGTAGCCATCCGCCGGTCCCAGGAGACGATCGTCTCCCCGGGGCCCGACGCGGAGCTTTACGCCGGGGACATGGTCCTCTTTGTGGGCGGGCCCGACGCGCCGGCGGCGGCGGAGCGGTTTCTCGGCCTCCCCCGGACAGTGTGAGAGCGAAAAACCTGAGCGGACAGAAAGGACGGTTCTATGGATCATACCCAACTGAGCGTAATTGACCTCTTTATCATCGGCGCCTATCTGGTATCCATGGTGGCGGTGGGCGTGTACTTCATGAAGCGGATCAAAAACACCGGCGACTACTACGTGGCCGGCCGGTCCCTGGGCCCCTGGGTGATGATGGCTACGGTCTGCGCCACCATCATCGGCGGCAGCGGCCTCATGGGCCGGGCCGGGGTGGCCTACTCCAGCGGCACCAAGGCGGTGATCACCGCTGTGCCCTATGTGCTGGGGATGTTCATCTTCTCCGGCATCTCCGGCCGGATCTCCGACATCGGCATGCGCTACGGCGTGACCTCCATCCCGGACCTCTTTGACCGGCGGTTCGGCAGGACGGCCAAGCTCCTGCTGGCGGCCATGGTGGCCTTTACCATGATGGGCACCGTCGCCTCCCAGGTGACGGCCACCGCCACCATCATCAACATGCTGGGCAATCAGGTGGGCCTGTCCTACGAGGCGGGGGCCCTCATCGCCTGCATCATCTTCATGATCTACACCGCCTCCTCCGGCCTCTTCGGGGTGGTGTATACGGATGTGCTCCAGTTCTATATGCTCCTCATTTTCGTCTACTTCCTCATCCCCGGGGCCACCCTGTTCCACATCGGCGGCTTCTCCACCTTCGCGGCCAATCTGGACCCGGCGCTGGTGAAGCCCTACATCAACGGCAGCATCGTGGGGGACATTCTCACCTATCTGGTCTTCACCATGGCAGGGGCGGAGATGTGGCAGCGAGCCCTTGCGGCCAAGGACCGGAAAGCGGCGAAAAAGGGCATGTTCCTGGGCACCGCCGTCTACGCCGTGACCATCGCCCTGATGTTCTTCATGGGCATCTCCGCCCATCAGGTCATCGGCAGCGACGTGCTGGCCCAGTATGGCAGCACCGACGCGGTGGTTCCCGCCCTGGCTATCCACGTCCTGCCCATCGGGCTCACGGGCCTGGCGCTGGCGGGCCTGCTGTCGGTGATCATGTCCACGGCGGACAGCTATCTGCTGGTGTCCGTCCAGACCTGCGTTCACGATATCGGCAAGACCTTCTTTCCCAGGATGAAGGATCAGACGGAGATCCTTCTCTCCCGCATTTTCTCCATCATCCTGCCCCTGGGGGCCCTGGTCATCGCCCTGTACATCAAAAACGCCTACAATATCCTCATGTTCGCCTGGAGCTTCTACGCGGCTGCAGCGGGCCTGCCGGCCTTCGCGGCCCTGTTCTGGCGGAAGGCCACCAAGCAGGGCATCATCGCCGGCATGGCCAGCGGCTTTGTGGTCTGCATCGGCTGGAAGCTCATGGGCGAGCCCCTGGGCCTGGGCTCCACCGTGCCGGGGACCATCGCCTGCGCCATCGCCCTGGTGGGGGTCAGCCTGGCCACGTATCAGAAGAGCCCCTCGGTATTCCTGGAGTCCAAAAAGGCGGCGTAACGAGCGCGCTTGCCGGATTGTCAACGCTGACATCCCCCAACCGGTTGGTTGGGGGATGTTGTCTTTTTTGGGCGGCGGATAAGAATAAAGTGTTGACAATAGTATAATAAATATAGTATAGTATTAACTATATTTATTGGGAAAGGCGGGCGGTTATATGTCAGGATTGCCAGAGCTGGGGGGATATTTTGAGACTGAGGCGCTTGCACCGGAGGAGAACCACTTTTTCACGCGGCTCACACCGGAGGAGGGGGAGCTTCGCTTCCTGATGTCCGGGCGCTGCGGCATCCTCTGCGCGCTGGAGGACTGGAAGCGGAGGGACCGGAAACGGGTCGCCTATGTCCCGGCCTACACCTGCGGGACTGTGCTGGCGCCCTACGCCAAGGCCGGCTACCGGCTGAAGTTCTACGAGGTGGACCGCTCCATGGCTCCGGTTTGGGACCCGGCGGCGCTGGAGGAGATCAGCGTGCTGAACCTCTGCGGCTACTATGGCTTCAGCCGGTATGACCGCGCATTTGTGCGCGAGTGCAGAGAGCGGGGGATCTGCGTTTTGGAGGATGCCACCCACTCCGTGCTCTCTCTGGACGGCATTGCGCCGGAGGCGGATTATATTGCCGGGAGTATGCGGAAATGGATCGGCGTGCCCTCCGGCGGATTTCTGATCAAGCGTCAAGGCCGGCTGGCCCCGGCGCTGCTGCCCTGCCACAGGGGGCATTTGGAGATGCGGCGGAGCGCCATGGCTGTCAAGAAGAGGAGCGCGGCGGAGCCGGGCAGTGTGCCGAGGGCGGAGCTGGAGGCGGCGGCGGTGACGTTCCGGCAGGCGGAGATGCTTCTGCGGCAGATGTTTGACTGCTATGAGAGCGACCCGGAGTCAATTTGGGTGATGAACCATTTTCCGGTGGAGGAGCACCGGCGGCTCCGGCGCGAAAACTACCGGCGGCTGCTGGAGGCGTTTCCCCGGACCCCGCTCTGCGTCCCGGTGTTTCCGGCGCTGGAGGAGGCGGCGGTGCCCAGCCACTTTACCGTCCTGGCGGAGCGCCGGGACGCGCTTCAGACGTTTTTGGGGGAGCGGGGGATCCACACAACGGCCTACTGGGGCAAGAGCCCCCTGGCGGATACCTCCGAGTGCCCTCAGGCGCAGTATATTTATGACCACGTGCTCTCCCTCCCCTGCGACCAGCGGTATACGCCGGAGGATATGGAGCGCATCGCGGCGGCGGCAGCTCTGTTCTATGAAGAGAAGTAAATACTATAATTTTATATGAAATTAAAATAATAACTTGATTTTTGCTGAAATCTGCGGTATAGTGGTCTACAGTTATTTCTCCGCGGAGGAACACGCGGACGGCCGCGGAAAATGATTTTATTGTGAAAGTATGGAGGGACGGCTATGAGACTGGCACATATGAACTGGAAACAAGCGGAAGCGTACTTTCAAACCCATGATATGGTGGTCCTCACCACGGGCAGCATCGAATGCCACGGGCGGCACAACCCCCTGGGGACAGACACGCTGATTCCCATGAAGCTGCTGGAGCTGATTGAGGAGAAGTCCGATGTCATGCTTCTGCCGACGCTGCCCTACGGCGACTGCGACTGGCACCTGGATTTTCCCGGGGCCATCTCCATCGGCAGCGACCTCCTCTGCGCGACGGTGGAGCGGATCTGCGACTGCCTGTACCAGTGGGGCGTCCGCCGGTTCATCATGCTCAACGGCCACGGCGGCAACACCCACGCGCTGGATAAAGCCGCCAGCTATCTGGATAAGAAGGGCGCGGTGAGTGTGATCATCAACTGGTGGGTTACCGCCGGCGAGCTCAACCCCGCCTGGAAGGGCGGCCACGGGGCGGGCCAGGAGACTGCCGCCGTTCTGGCGGTGGACCCGTCTCTGGTGGACCGGAGCGCGATCAGCGAGGACGAGGAGGCCCACGACCCCACCGAAAACCTCAAATGCACCGGGCTGCGCCGGGTCAGCTTCAAGGGCGTCGACGTGCTGCTGCCCCGCACCAACCGGCAGATGGTGGACAACGGCTGGTACGGCAAGGACCACCCCAAGGACGCCACGGAGGAGTGGGGTCCTTGGGGTGGTCCTTGCCGTACC
>JAIEIQ010000056.1 GCA_029065305.1 Oscillospiraceae bacterium | reverse complement strand
GAGGAGAACCGGCCATGAGGAAGCTGTGGAGAAGGCGGCTGCTGGCGGCGCTGGCCCTGGCGGCGCTGGTGACGGCCTGCGCCGCCGGCCCCGCCGGGGAGGACGGGGAGACGGGCCAGCCTGTTTACTTCCTGGCTGTCGGGGAGAACGCGGAGGGCCAGGACGCCATCCAGGTGAGCTATGAGACCCTGGAGCTGGCGGAGGACGCCTCCGCCCGGGAGATTGCCGGAGCCGTTGTGGAGCGGCTGCTGGCGGGCAGCGGGCATCTGCGGAGCCCCCTCCCCGCCGGGACGGAGCTGCTGGGGGTGGAGATCCGGGACCGGGTGGCCTATGTGGACCTCTCGGGCCACATCGCGAATCTGTCTGGGGTGGATCTGGCCTTGGCGGACTACTGCCTGACGCTGAGCCTGACGGCTCTGGACGGGGTGAGCGCGGTGCGGATTCTCTGCCAGGGCCGGCCCCTGGGCCAGCAGCCCAAGCAGATCTTCTATGAGCGGGACGTGCTGCTCTCCACCCGGGACGACGTGCTCCAGACAGTGGAGGTGACCCTCTTCTTCCGCAACGAGGCGGGAGCCCTGGCGGGGGAGCGGCGGAGCCTGGACCTCTACGAGGGGCAGACCCTGGCGGAGAACCTGGTGACGGCTCTGCTGGAGGGACCCTCGGACCGGTCGCTGTCGCCGGTGATCCCGGAGGGGTTTCAGGTCAACTCCGTGCGGGTGGAGGACGGGGTGTGCTATGTGAACCTGCCGGCCTCCTCCCTGGAGGGGCTGCCGGAGGAGGAGCACGCCCAGCAGCAGATCCTATGGTCCCTGGCGGACTCCCTCTACTCCCTGGAGACGGTGGAGAGCATCCGGTTTCTCTCCGGCGGGCAGGAGCTGACCCGGTTCGGCGGCATCCCGGTGGAGAGCGTATCCAGCCGGCCCCAGGGATAGAGCCTTTTTCGTTACAAATATTGACAGGCTGTGCCAAAATTGTTAAAATGGGATCCCTGCGGCTGGATACAGCTCCGCCGCGGCGGATATTGTGTTCGTTGATGTTAGTTTTATATTATTTTATTTGACTTTGACAAAGTGCGGGGGAAAGTCTACTATGTACCACTGTCATTTACACTTCTACTGCGCCGGCCGGCATCCGGAAGCGTTTGACAAAATCAGGGAACTGCCGCCCCTTGACGGCTTTACGCACACCTTTGCCGGAGGCGGCGGAATCGACGCCGCCCAGGCGGCGGGGGCGGACGTGGTGCTGGCCGATGTGCGGGAGATGGGACCGGAAGCGGCGGCGGAGCTGCGCGCCGCCATGGCCCCGGAGGCGGAATTGATCCTGCTGGCGGATCGGGAGCAGCTCCCGGCGCTGCTGGAGCTGGGAGAGGACATCGGCGATATCTGGACCGCGCCCCTGACGGAGGCGGAGCTCCGCTTCCGCTTTTTGAAGTGGCAGCGGGACTGCAAGCTGCGCAGGGACCTCTGGGAGGCCAACCACTTCCTGAACACCACTATTGACAGTGTGCCCAACCTGGTCTGGTACAAAACAAAGGACGGCATCCACGAGAAGGTCAACGACAGCTTCTGCCAGACGGTGAACAAGACCAAGGAGCAGGTCCAGGGCCGGGGCCACGCCTATATCTGGGACGTGGAGCAGGACGACCCGGCCTGCATCGAGTCGGAGCGGATTGTCATGACCGAGGAGCGGACCTGTGTGTCCGAGGAGGTGGTCCAGACCGGAGAGGGCAAGCGGCTGCTGACCACCTACAAGTCCCCCCTCTATGATCTGGATGGGAGCGTGATGGGCACGGTGGGCGTAGCCATTGACGTGACCCAGGAGCGGGCCTACGAGGAGGAGATCATCCAAAAGAACAAGACCCTGGAGGCCATCTTCACTACCATGGACTGCGGCGTGATCTACCACTCGGTGGACGGCGCGCGGATATTGAGCGTCAACCGGGCGGCGCTGGAGATTCTGGGGTATAAGAGCAGGGAGGAGCTGCTGGGCAGCGGCTTTGACATGGTGGCTGAATCCGTGCTGGAGGAGGATAAGCCCAAGCTGCGCGCCTCCATCCGCTCCCTAGACAAGGTGGGGGACAGCGTGAGCCTGGAGTACCGGGTCCGGCACACCAACGGGCAGATCCTCCATGTGATGGGCAATGTGAAGCTGGTGGAGGAGAACGGGGAGCTATACTACCAGCGCTTCCTGCTGGACTGCACCGCCCAGAAGCTGCGGGAGACCCAGGAGCGGACCGAGTGGGAGCGGCGGCAGATGGAGCTGGTTCAGGCCCTGAGCATCGACTACAGCCTGGTGTGCTTCCTCGATCTGGACACCGGCGTGGGCTCCCTTCTGCGGGTGGATGCGGGGGACGGCTACCCCTTCGCCTCCATCTTCACCGATCCCCTCTCCCTGGAGGACAGCATGGAGCACTATATCGCCCAGTATGTCCACAGGGATGACCAGGAGCCGCTGCGGCAGGCCGTCTCCCGGGAGCAGCTGGGTGAGGAGCTGGCGGATAAGCTGACCTGCTACGTCAACTACCGCACCCTGAGGGAGGGCCGGGTGGAGTACTTCCAGATGAAGGCCGTCCGGGCCGGCGTGTGGAACGGCCGGCGGAGCGTGGTGCTGGGCTTCCGCAGCGTGGACGGGGAGACCCGGGCCGAGATGGAGAAGAAGGCCCTGCTGGAGGACGCCCTGCTCCAGGCCAACCGGGCCAGCAAGGCCAAGACCACCTTCCTGTCCAACATGTCCCACGATATCCGCACCCCCATGAACGCTATCGTGGGCTTCACCACCCTGGCTATCAACCACATCGACCGGAAGGAGCAGGTGGAGGAG
>JAIEIQ010000055.1 GCA_029065305.1 Oscillospiraceae bacterium | reverse complement strand
CCTGCTCACCGACTCCCAGGGCAACAAGATGGGCAAGACCGCCGGCAACGCCGTGTGGCTGGACCCCAACAAGACCAGCCCCTACGACTTCTACCAGTACTGGCGCAACGTGGAGGACGCGGATGCCCTCAAGTGCATCCGGATGCTCACCTTCCTGCCCGTCGAGCAGATCGAGGAGATGGCGGACTGGCAGGGGAGCCAGCTCAACCGGGCCAAGGAGATCCTGGCCTGGGAGCTGACCAGCCTGGTCCACGGCCAGGAGGAGGCCGACAAGGCCCAGGCCGCGGCCAAGGCCCTCTTCGGCGGCGGCGGGGACAAGGAGAGCATGCCCGCCACCACCCTGGACGGCGGCAGCTTCGAGGGCGGCGCCATCGGCGTTTTGAGCCTGCTGACGGCCTGCGGCCTGGCGGCCTCCAGGGGGGAGGCCCGGCGGCTGGTCCAGCAGGGGGGCGTGTCCGTCAACGACGAGAAGATTTCGGACATCGACCGGACCTTTGAGCGGGCGCTGTTCCAGGGGGAGGGTGTCATCATCAAAAAGGGGAAGAAGGTCTTCCACCGGGCTGTGATGGATTGAGCGAAACACAAGGAGGCATTTTCTTGAGCGAAAATCAAAACCCGAATTTTACCCCGCCGGAGGAGACGGCCCTGGAGAAGGAAGCCCGGGAGGCCCTGCTGGCGGTGGAGCAGCACCGGAAGGAGCTGGAGGAGGGGCTCTATGTCCGCCTGGCGGAGGAGGCCCTGGAGGAGGACGGGGAGTATTCCCCGGAGCTGGAGAAGGAGGCCCGGGACCAGCTGGCGTCCCTCCAGCGGGCGGGCCAGTCACTGCGGCAGGGCTATGTGGACACGGCGGCCATGGAGGACGAGCTCCACGCCCGCCTGCGGGACGCCAAGACCAGCGTGGACCGGAAGTGGTACGCCCCCAATCCCCCGGCCAACGCGGCCATCGACCTGGAGGAGGACCGGAAGGACCACTTCGCCCAGGGGATCAACATCTACAAGATTCTGCTCATCTGCGTCGTGGGCAGCTTCGCCGGGGTGGTGGTGGAGATGCTGTGGGCCTTCGCCCGGTATGGACTTATCGAGAGCCGCCGGGGGCTGGTCTATGGGCCCTTCAACCTGCTCTACGGGGCGGGAGCCGTGTTCCTCACCCTGGCCCTGTACAAGTACCGGAACCGGGGACGGATCTGGTCCTTCCTGGGGGGCTTTGTGGTGGGCAGCGCCCTGGAGTACGTTTGCTCCTGGGGACAGGAGGTCCTGCTGGGGTCCCGGTCCTGGGACTACAGCGCTATGCCTTTGAACCTCAACGGACGCATCTGCTTCACCTACTCGGTGTTCTGGGGGCTGCTGGGGATTCTGTGGATTAAGGACCTGTACCCCCGGATGGCCAAGTGGATTCTGAAAATCCCCAACAAGGTGGGCCGTCCCCTGACCTGGGCCTTGACGGGGTTCATGGTGTTCAACATCATCGTCTCCTGCGTCACGGTGTACCGCTGGGCCCAGCGCCGGGAGGGCGTGCCCCCCGCCAGCGCGTTCTGGGAGACCATTGACGAAAGATTTCCCAACCAGCGCATGGAGCGGATCTTCGCCAATATGTACTTTGGATAGGGAACAGCCGGCCATATGGCCGGCTGTTCCCTGTCTGTCAAAGAATCCCGCTTACGCCTCGTACAGCGTCAGATCCCCGCTGGTGGTTCCCACATAGACGGCGCAGCCGTTTCCGTCGCCGCACCAGTATTCCCCGCCGCTCCCCGCGCGGAGGGAAATGCCGCCCTGGTCCAGACTGCCGGAGCTGGTGTCATAGCGCAGATAGAAGCTCTGGCCGGGGGCTAGCAGCTCCACATCCCCGCTGGTGGTGGTCATGGAGATGGTGTTTGTATTCCGGGCCGGCGCCAGGTAAATCTGGCCGCTGGCGGTGTCCAGGCTCAAATTGTCGGACTGGAAGGGAAACAGGCTGATATCTCCGGAGCTGGTGGAAACGTTCCAGTTCGACGCGCCTCCAGTGCCGGTGACGCCGCCGGAGGTGGTGCTGATGACCACGTCGGCTCCCTTGACGCTGCTGAGGACGACGTCCCCGCTGGAGGTGCCCGCCTCCAAGGCGGACGCCGCGCCGGTATCGCTGAGGACAATGTCCCCGCTGGTGGTGCGGACCGTCAGATAGTCCACGTCCAGGCTGGAGCAGATCACGTCCTCACTGGTGGTATTGACGACCAGATTTCCCACCTTCAGGTCCGAGGCCCACACAGCGGCGCCGCCGCCGATTTCCAGGACATGCTCCCAGCTTCGGGGGACCAGCAGCTTCAGCCGGCTGTCACTGCTCCCGCCGGTAATGGTCAGGAGCTCGCCGTCGAGCACGTGGGACAGAGTGGAGGAGGTGACGAAGGCGTCGCGCTCCTCCTGGAACTGGATGGTATCCCCGCCCCAGGCTGCGATCTCCACCTGGCCTCCGTTCCACTGGACGGACATTGCGGTAATGGCGCTCCCCGGCAGCTCGTAGAAGGGGCCCTCAGTGTCGACCTCCACGGCCTCCAGCGCCTCCAGATCCTTTTCCTCCACCCGGATGCCGCCGGGGCCCATATAGAAGCGCCCGTCGTCCCCGTCGTACTGGATGCCGTCGGGACCCATGTAGAAGGTCTCCTCCCCCTCGCTGTACCAGATGCCGTCGGGCCCTATGTGGAAGCCGTCAATGTCGATGCCGTCCCCGCCCAGCTCCAGGGTGCCGAAACGCCCCTCGGCGAAAGGCCAGCCGGGGCTGGGGTCGTCGGCGGGGAGGTCCTCCTCAATCACCGGTGTGTCGGAGCCCATGCTCCAGCGGAAGCCCCAGAGCTTCCGCGCCGCGCTGAAGGCCAGGGCTGTGATGGCCAGAGCCCACAGGGCGATCTGGGCCGGCCTCCGCCAATTCCGCTGCCGCCGGACGGGAGGCTGCCCGCGGGGCGGTTCCTCTCCGCCGCCCTTGCCGGAGGGAGCCGGGTCCGGGTAGACGGGCGGCACGCCCTCGTCCTGGAGGATCCGCCGGGCGATGGTGTCCACAGGCTCCATGGAGGCCACGGCCTCCTCCTCGCTCATGCCCTCCTCCATCCGGTCCGCCAGCATCTCCGCGTAGTACATCAGGTGCTGCTCCGCCTGCTCCCGGCTCAGGTTTCCCAGGCGGCTGTACAGGTTATTGAGAAATTCTCTCCGCGTCATAGTCCGCACTCTCCTTAATGAAGTCATATACCCGCGCAATCTCCGGCCAGCCGTCCAGGAACTGGTCAATCTGCTCCACACCCTCCCGGGTAATCCGGTAGAATTTCCGCAGGCGGCCGCTATGCTCCACCGTGTACACGGTCAAACACCCCACGGTCTCCAGCCGGCGCAGGATGGGGTAGAGCGTGGATTCCGAGATATCAATACAGCCGGCCAGGTCCTTGATGATCTGGTAGCCGTAGGAGTCCTCCCGCCGCAGGACTGACAGGACGCACACGTCCAGAAGCCCCCGCTTGAGCTGTGGATCGATCACAGGCATACCCCCTTTCGCACAATACTATACAACACATAGTATATCTTGTCAAGGGGGGACGGAGGAAGAATTTTGGTGGCCAGGGGCGTTCAAACAATGCTTGACAGGTCTGCGGCGGTGCGTTATTATTTGGATGACCGGCCTATTTTTATTGTGTTTCAGGAGGAATTCAACCGATGGAATGGCTTAAACAGCTGAGAACCACCAGCGTGAAAAAATCAATCCCCGGACTGCTGCTGTTCGTGATTGCCGCCGCCGCGCTGCTCTTTTTTACCAAGTGCTACGGCGTGTTTGGGATGCTGTCCCCCAAGACCTTCAGCGAGCTGACGCCGGAGACGCTGAACGGCGCCTTTGTGGACGACGATGTTCCCGTCATCTACGACTATTACCTGGAGGAGGTCAGGACCAAGAACGGCCGGACGGTGGGAACCGTATCCCGGCAGTACATCATCGACCTGGACGACGAGCTCTACTACATGGGCCTCTACGCCCACGACGGGGCGATGAAGGACGCCAACGAGATGATGCGGGCCTGTGAGAAGGCCCTGAACGGGGAGCTGGACCCGGCGGAGCTGCCGGTCTACCACGTCCGGGGCATGATCCGGGCTATGACGGAGGAGGATTTGGGCTACTACCGGGAGTACACCGACGGCCTGGACATGGACGAGTACTTCCTGCCCTACTATCTGGAGGTGGAGTACATCAACGGCTTCCCCATCGTGTTCAGCTGGATTCTGCTGGGGGTGGCGGTGCTTCTGCTGGGGCTGGGGATCTGGCCTGTGATCAAGGCGCTCACCGGCGGCTTCCAGAAGCAGGTCCGGGCCAAGCTGTCCGAGTCCGGCTCCCTGGAGGCGGAGGCGGAGCGGGCCGAGCGCTTCTACGAGAGCGCCCCGGAGACCTGCGGCGTGCGGATGGATCGGAACTACGTGTTCTTCCAGAACGGGGCGGAGAGCATTCTCCTCCGGCCCTGGGACGTTGCCTGGGCCTACCAGAGCACCACCCAGCACCGGACCAACGGCATCCCCACCGGCAAGACCTACGCCGCCATCCTGCGGACCATGGACGGGAAGCAGTACACCCTGGGGATGAAGGAGGCGGAGGTCCAGACTCTGCTGGAGACCATGGCGTCCACGCTCCCCGGCGTGGTGCTGGGGTACGACAAGGAGCTGGAGCGGCTCTATAAGGAGAACCGGAACGCCTTCCGCCAGCGGTGGGAGGAGAAGCTGCCGGAGCTGGGGCAGACCCGGGGCTTCTCCGGCGGCGGGAGCCTGTGAGAGACGGCGATGCTGACATTTGTGATTCCCTGCCTCTTCGGTCTGGAGGGGCTGGGGCGGAGAGCATTCTCCTCCGGCCCTGGGACGTTGCCTGGGCCTACCAGAG
>JAIEIQ010000054.1 GCA_029065305.1 Oscillospiraceae bacterium | reverse complement strand
GATCGGCACCCAGAAGGGCACCACCGGCTACATCTACGCCTCCGACACCCCGGAGAACGGCGGCTATGGCGAGGACCGCGTCATCGGCTACGATAACGGCGCTGTGGCTGTGGAGGCCCTGAAGGGCGGTCAGATCGACTGCGTCATCATCGACAACGAGCCCGCCAAGGCCTACGTGGCCGCCAACGAGGGCCTCGCCCTGCTGGAGGGCACCTGGGTCACGGAGGACTACGCCATCGGTGTGAAGAAGGGCAACACCGAGCTGCTGAACGCCGTCAACGGCGCGCTGAAGGAGCTCATCGCGGACGGCACGGTCCAGCGGATCATTGACAAGTACATCCCCGCCGAGTAAAGAAACACCTGATAAAAGCGGCCCCGGCGTATGGGGCCGCTTTTTTACTAAACAGAGAGGAGAGGGAAGCCTATGGAGGCATTCTGGGCCGGCTTTGCCCAAAAATTTACCATGGCCTTTATCACCGGGGACCGGTGGAAGCTCTACCTGAAGGGAATGGGCACCACCCTGGAGCTGACGGCCTGCGCTCTGATCATCGGCGTGGTGCTGGGCGTTCTGGTGGCGGTGATCCGCTCCGCCCACGACCAGCAGCGGCCGGGAAAGCGGAATTTCGCCCTGGGGGCGGTGAACCTCCTGTGTAAGCTCTACACCACCGTTATCCGGGGTACCCCCATGCTGGTGCAGCTGCTGATCTGGGGCTACGTCATCTTCAAGTCCAGCCGCAACCGCTTCTTTGTGGGCATGCTGGGGCTGGGCATCAACTCGGGGGCCTATGTGGCGGAGATCGTCCGGGGCGGACTGATGAGCGTGGACATCGGCCAGAGCGAGGCGGGCCGGTCCCTGGGCCTGAACTACATGGACACCATGCGCTTCATTGTCATCCCCCAGGCGTTTAAAAACATCCTGCCCGCCCTGGGCAACGAGTTCATCGTCCTGTTCAAGGACACCTCCCTGGTCTCCTACGTCGGCGCCGCCGAGGTGCTCTACTATGCCAACGCGGTGGGCAGCAAGACCTATGAGTACATGTTTCCCCTGATCGGCGCCGCTGTGATGTACCTGGTCTTCTGTATTGTTCTGACCTGGCTCCAGGGGAAACTGGAAAGGAGGCTGCGGGAAAGTGATCGACGTTAAAAACCTCTCCAAGTCCTTCGGGGACCACTTGGTGCTCAGCGGCATCGACCAGCACATCTATCCCGGGGAGAAGGTGGTCATCATCGGGCCCTCCGGGTCCGGCAAGTCCACCTTCCTCCGGTGCCTGAACCTGCTGGAGACGCCCTCCGCCGGGACCATCACCTTTGAGGGCACGGTCATCACCGACCCCAAGGTGAACATCGACCAGATCCGGCAGCGGATGGGCATGGTGTTCCAGCACTTCAACCTCTTCCCCAACATGACCATCCGGAAAAATATCACCCTGGCCCCGGTGCGCACGGGGCTCATGAAGCAGGAGGAGGCCGATGCGGCCGCGTCGGCCCTGCTGGAGCGGGTGGGGCTGACGGACAAGGCGGAGGCCTATCCCAACCAGCTCTCCGGCGGGCAGAAGCAGCGGGTTGCTATCGTAAGGGCCCTGGCTATGAAGCCCAAGGTGATGCTCTTCGACGAGCCCACCTCCGCCCTGGATCCGGAGATGGTGGGGGAGGTGCTGGAGGTCATGAAGGACCTGGCCCGGGAGGGCATGACCATGGTGGTGGTTACCCACGAGATGGGCTTCGCCCGGGAGGTGGGGAGCCGGGTGCTCTTCATGGACGGCGGCGGCGTTGTGGAGGAAAACACCCCCCAGGAGCTCTTCTCCGCCCCCAAGAGCGAGAGACTGCGGAGCTTTCTGGCCAAGGTGCTGTGAATCAAAAAAAGCGGCGGCATGGAACAGCCATGCCGCCGCTTTCTTCTATGTAGGCAATCAATAGTTCTCTGCGGAGACCTCAAAATACGCCTGGGGATGGGCGCAGGCAGGGCAGATCTCCGGGGCGCTGATGCCCACTACGATATGGCCGCAGTTGCGGCACTCCCACACCTTGACCTCGCTCTTCTTGAAGACCTCCTGGGCCTCCAGGTTCCGTAGCAGGGCCCGGTAGCGCTCCTCGTGGTGCTTCTCGATAGCGGCCACCAGACGGAACTTCTCGGCCAGCTCAGGGAAGCCCTCCTTCTCGGCGGTCTCCGCGAAGCCGGCGTACATGTCGGTCCACTCGTAGTTCTCCCCGCTGGCGGCGGCAGCCAGATTCTCGGCGGTGCTGCCGATGCCCTCCAGCTCCTTGCACCACATCTTGGCGTGCTCCTTCTCGTTGTCGGCGGTCTTCAGGAACAGGGCCGCGATCTGCTCGAAGCCCTCCTTCTTCGCCTTGGAGGCGAAATAGGTGTACTTGTTCCTGGCCTGGGACTCCCCGGCGAAAGCGGCCTCCAGGTTCTTTTCGGTCTGCGTACCCGCGTACTTGGACATAAGATGCTCCTCCTTTATTTTCCGCATTGTTTCAATGCTTCTTTCCATCGGACAGCCCCGGCCCCGCCAGCCGGGCCAGCAGCTCCCTGCACGGCCGGAACAGGGCCAGCGCCAGCACAAAATTCCCCCCGCAGTGGATCAGATCGAAGGGGATGCCCTGGACCCACCAGCTCACGGCGAAGGCCCAGCCCCCTGCGGCCAGATACACCAGGGCGCACAGGGGCCCGAAGCAGAGCCCGAAGGCCCCGGAGAGCACCGCCCAGCCCAGAGGCGCCTCCATCCGCCGCAGCAGCCACGCCGTCAGGGCCAGCAGGGGCCACACGTACAGATAACAGGCGGACCAGAGGCCGAAGCCCCAGGTCACATATTCCAGCAGAATATAGACGCAGATGGGAAACAGGGCCCTCCAGCCCAGAACCACCGTATAGACAATCACCAGCAGGGACACCGGCTCCACGTTGGGAAGCCAGGCCAGCGCGGCCTTGCTCCCGAAGAGCACCGCCCCCAGCAGGCCCAGCACCGCCACCTCCCTGGCCCCCAGAGCGGAGGGCCTAGCCGTCATAGCCCACGGTGAGGGTCAGCTCAAAGGCGTCCCCGTCGGCGATGGGGGTCTGGTCCGCGCCGG
This sequence comes from Oscillospiraceae bacterium, assembly GCA_029065305.1. Lineage (GTDB taxonomy): Bacteria > Bacillota > Clostridia > Oscillospirales > Oscillospiraceae > Pelethomonas. The sequence goes on along the minus strand of JAIEIQ010000054.1, from coordinate 5,773 downwards.
TGTTCACCATCTCCCCGGATTTCGTCACCTTCCACCACTCCTGGTTTCCCTCGTCGGCGGTTTCGCCGTCAGCGGTGAGAATATAGAGGCCGTAGGTGCTCTGGTTGTCCTCCACAATGCCGGCCTCCACCAGGGCGAAGCCCAGATAGTCCTGCCGGGTCTGGATGGGGAAGGCTGTTTCGCCGCCATCGGCGTGGATCACCCGCACCAGGATGTTTTTCTCCCCCTCCGCGGGCTTGGGCAAGGCAAGCCGCCAGATCCCCAGCAGGACCGCCGCCGCCCCCAGCAGAGCCAGCGCCGCGTATAAAACCTTCTTGTTCGAATTGGATTTTTCCTGACTGTTCATATAAACGCTCCTTTCTGCCGCCGGGGAAGCTGTATCACTTCCATCCCCGTCCGCTCCGCCAGGAAGGCCCGGAAGCGCTCCGGATCTCCCTGGGTAAAGGCGGATTTACAGAGGATGTGGCCCGCGTTCTGGGGCATGAAGAGGAAAAAATGCCCCTCGTCCTCCAGAACAGCCTCCACTGCCGCGTAGTTGCAGGCGTAGGCCGCATCCCCTATGTAGGTGGCAAAGCCGGTCTCCGAAAACCGGTAGTACCCCTTGGAGTTCTCCGCCGCCTGCCGCTCCCGCCTGGACCGGGTGCCGCCGGTGACGCCCAGGCCGCCCACCAGAAGCAGTCCTCCGAGTCCAAGCCAGAACACGGACACCCAGCGCAGAAGCTCCCCGTGCAGCGTGCCCTCCCTGCCCAGGGAAAACCAGATCCCCGCGCAGCCCATGAGCAGGAAAACCGCCGCCAGAGCGGACTGCATCGCCGGGCTGGCCTGCCCGGGGGCGGGCCGGAGACTGCGCCTGAGGCGGTAGGCCCGGTAGAAATCCGCCATATCACCGCCGCTGTAGGCGCGGAGAATTTCGTAGTCCATTCCTGTCCCTCCGGTCAAAAACAGGGGGCCGCTCCGGGCGGCCCCCAGGCGGCACAGCTGCCGTCACATCATTTTTGTGGTGAAGTAGACCATCTCCGCGAAGAGGGCGATCCCCAGCACCCACTGGATATAGTAGGCGGCAGGCGCGTAGACCACTGCGGCCAGCACGCACACGAAGCACACCGCCAGAGCGGCGTACACCACCGGATAGGCGCAGTCCACCGGCAGGACCCGCAGGCCCATCAGCTTCCCCTCGTCCTGCTGCGCCTTCCGCACCAGCAGGGCCAGCGCCGCCAGTATCAGCAGGCCCAGCACCGCTCCGATGATGATGGGGATCCGCCAGTTGGGGCTGTTGAGCCCGTCGCCGCAGACCCACACCGCCAGGAAGGACCCGCACAGGGCCAGGGTGGTCAAAAAGCACTCCCGCTGGTACAGGAACAGCACCAGCCCCAACACCGTCAGCACCGGCACCATCACGCACATCACCGTCACCCCGGCGGGGTAGAAGGTGTACATCATCCAGCCGGACACGGCGAAAAACGCCCCCACGCCGGCGCACCAGCAGGCAATAGCGCCCTTTTTGCCCTCGCCCTTCCGGAAATACAGCGCGGCCCCGGCGGCTCCCGCCAGGAGCAGAACCAGACCGATGATGCCGCCGTACTTGAGCACGTTCCGCCAGGCCAGCATGGCCGGGACGGTGCCCACCACATAGTTGCGGTAGACCAGGAAGAGATAGCACTCCGCGGCAAGCCCCAGCAGGAATACGAGGAACACGCGGCTCAGCGCCTGATTTTCCTGCTGCTGGCGCTCCGCCCGCTTCTGACTGATTGATTTTTTAGCCATTCTTATGCAAACCTCCGAAAGGAATAAAGTGAGACGCGAGGCCGCGCCGGGGGCCTGTCCCACGGCACAGCGCCAGAATATTCTACCAGATGCCCGCCGGTTTTGCAAGAGGAAATCCGAAAAACCGGAAAAACCATCCGGCGGACGGTCAGTTGATCTGCCGGCGGCGGGAGAGGTTGATGGTGCCGTCCTGCATGTCGGTGATCATGTCCAGGCTCTTGCCCGTGCCCTCGGCCACGCAGGCGATGGCGTTCTCCGCCACGGCGGTGGCGATGCCCGTGCGGGAGGTGATGAGCTTGTCGAAGCCGTAGACCAGGCTCCCGCCGCCGGTCATCATGATGCCGTTGGTGGACACGTCCGCCACCAGCTCCGGGGGCGTCCGCTCCAGCACGGCGTGGATGCTCTCCAGAATCCGCTCTGTGGGCTCCTCGAATGCCTCCCGCATCTCCTCCGAGGAGACGGTGATGGTCTTGGGCAGGCCGGTGATGAGACAGCGGCCCTTCACATCCATGAAGGTCTCCTCCTCCCGGGGGTAGACACAGCCGATGGCGATCTTCATCTTCTCCGCCGTGCTGTCGCCCACCAGGATATTGTGCTTGCGGCGCATATACTTGACCACGGCCTCGTTGAACTGATCCCCGGCCACCTTAATGGAGGCCGACTCCACCACGCCTCCCAGGCTGATGACGGCGATATCGGCGGTGCCGCCGCCGATGTCCACCACCATATGGCCGTCGGGCTTCATGATGTCGATGCCCGCGCCGATGGCGGCGGCGATGGGCTCCTCAATGAGGTAGACCCGGCGGCACCCGGACTGGATGCCCGCGTCCACCACGGCGCGCTCCTCCACCTCGGTGATGCCGGAGGGGACGCAGATGATGACCCGGGGCTTGAAGAGCATGAACCCGGCCACCTTCCGGATGAACTCCCGGAGCATCCGCTCGGTCATGTCGTAGTCGGAGATGACGCCCTCCCGCAGGGGACGGATGGCGATGATATTGCCGGGGGTGCGGCCCAGCATCTGGCGGGCCTCCTCCCCCACCTTGAGGAGCTTGCCGTTATTTTTGTCGATGGCCACCACGGAGGGCTCGTTGAGGATGATGCCCTTGCCCTTGACGTATACCAGCACGGAAGCGGTACCCAGGTCGATACCGATGTCTCTCGCGAAAGCGCACATAATTTCCACCTCGTATTTTCTCGTAATTTCTATTCTTAGCAGTTCGTCCGCTTATACTCTAAAAAAACATTATACTTGCCGGGTCCAAATTTTGCAAGGGATTCCCGCGCATTTTCCCGAGAAATCTGCCGAAATTTGGGCTAATTTCCAGCGCTGTCCTTATCCGAAGCGTCCAACTCCCTCTCCAAAGCCCCCTTTTGGGGCCCGCGGCCCCCGGCCAGAGCGGCGCAGACCACCGATTCCGCCCCCGCCTCCAGAAGGGCGGCGGCGCAGGCGGTGATGGTGCTGCCGGTGGTGAGGACGTCGTCGATGAGGAGGAACCGCCGCCCGGCCACCCGCTCGGGATGGGGGACCCGGTAGACGTTTTTCACGTTTTCCGCCCGCTCCTCGGGGGCGTTCAGGGAGGACTGGCGGCGGTTGTTCCGGACCTTTTTGACGGTGGGGACGGCCCGGAGCTTCCAGCGCTTCGCGGTTTCGTCCGCCAGGAGGCGGGCCTGGTCGAAACCCCGCTCGTAGTTCCGCCGCAGGCTGACGGGAACGAAGGTGATCTCGTCGAACTGCCCGCCCAGAAATTCCCCGGCGGTCTGGGACAGAAAGCGGGCAAAGATTTTCGCCCGCCACGGGGTTTTGCGGAACTTGAGGGCTTTGACGCCGTCAGAAACCGGCTCGTCGTAGTAGAAGGTTATGGCGGCGGGGAAGCCGTTGATCTCCCGGAGGACTTGATCGTCGGGGCGGTAGGGCAGGGCGGCTTCGCACCGGGGACAGACCCCGGCGCCGCTGCGCTCCATCAGCGCGCCGCAGAAGGCGCATTTGGGCGGGAAGAGGAGATCAAGGAGCACGTCCATTATTTTTCCCATGGCCGTTTTTTCCTTCTCGGATAAGGGCGGGGGTCGTCGGTCAGTTCCAGGATATAATCTATGCTGGTTTCATGAAAAAGCGCCAGCTTTTTCAGTATATCGTTGGGGATATTTCTCTTTCCGCGCTCATAATCGGAGTAAGCTGATTGGGCAATCCCTAAAAGCTCGGCCATATTTTTCTGCTTTAAATCCTTATCTTCACGCAGTCCGCGTAAATGGTCCAGCACCGCACATCACCTCATAGGCATTATGCAGTGCTGATATCTCGTTCATGCATTTTTATATATAATATAGATAAATATCCGCATTATATATCTCACTGGAAATAATGCCGCTTTTTCGTTTTCTGTTTAAATATGCAGAAATACCGCACTCTCGTGCGGTATTTCTGCTGTGCGTCTTTTCATCAACACAAATTGGCGGAGATGGAGAGATTCGAACTCTCGATACCCTTTTGGGGTATACACGATTTCCAATCGTGCGCGCTCGACCAGCTACGCGACATCTCCCTATACGGTTACTTCAATTGCAGCCCTCTGGCAACCGAAGTTAGTATACCCATTTTCATGTCAAAAGTCAAGAGTTGTTTCAGAAATATCACGTCTAAAATCAAAAAAACCACAGCGCTGTTTTTGCGCATAATCCACAAAAGCAGCGCCGTCCTCCTGTCTGTCATTTCATCCTCCCCGCGGCCCGCAGCAGGGCCTCGCCCCGCTCCGAAAAAAAGCGGCGGTACGCCTCGCAGTAGCGGCTGCGGCCTGTTGTTCCGTCAGGCCGGACCACCCGGGTCCGGCGGCAGCCGTTCCGGCAGAGCGCATAGGCCGGGCAGCTCCGGCACTCCTGCGGAACCTCCAGGGACGCCTCCACAAACTGTCTGGCGGTCCCGCTCTCCCGCATCCGGGCAAAGCCATCCTCGCCCACGGTTCCAAGCCGCCACTGGTCCAGTACATAGAAATCGCAGGGGTAGACGCCCCCGTCCCCCTCCACCACAAACTGGACCGAGCAGTGCCCGGCCATGTCGCAGGCCTCCGGCCTGCCGCCCAGAAGGATGGACAGCCAGTTGTCAAACTGCCGGATGCTGATATACTCCCCCTTCTCCAGATCCCGGAACCACAGGTCAAAGAGGCGGATGAGAAACTCGCCGTAGGCCTCGACGGAGAGGTGGTACGGCTCCCTGCCGGGCTCCTCTCCCAGAGGCTCCAGGCAGGGGATGAACTGGAGCCAGCGGAAGCCCTGCTTTTTGCAGAAGCTGTAGATCTGTCCGATGGATCGGGCGTTTTTCCCGGTGAGCACGCACAGGACGTTGTACTCCACCCCGTGTTTATCGAAAAGCTTGGCCGCGCGGAGGACCCGGTTGAAGGTCCCCTTTCCCTGCCCGTCCCTCCGGTTGAGGTTGTGGAGGTCCGCCGGGCCGTCCAGGGAGAGGCCCACCAGAAATCGCTCCCCGGCAAAAAAGCGGGCCCACTCCTCGTCGATGCGGTATCCGTTGGTCTGGATAGAATTGTGGACCGTAACCCCGGGCCTGGCGTACCGCTTCTGAAGCTCCAGGACTCCCCGGTAGAAGTCCATTCCCGCCAGGGTGGGCTCGCCGCCCTGGAAGGCGAAGGTACAGGAGCCCTCGGCGTACTCTATGGCGGCTTTGACCAGGCGCTCCATAGTCTCCAGGGAGAGCATCCCCGCAAAGGCGTCCTCCCGATTCCGGGCCACATCACGGTAGAAGCAGTAGGTACAGTTCATATCGCACGCCGAGGAGGCGGGCTTAATGAGAACATTCACAGGCGGCATATCGGAACACCTCGTTTCGGTTTGACTCCATTGTACCATGGACAGCCGTTTTTCGCAAGCCGCGGCACGCGCCCCTGTCCCGCCGCAGCAGGACAGGGGCGTTGTTTGCTGTGCTCTCAGTCGTCGGTGGGATCCACATCCACGATGACCTTCATGGTGGTCTCCCGGTTATTGTCGATGTACTCATAGG
>JAIEIQ010000053.1 GCA_029065305.1 Oscillospiraceae bacterium | reverse complement strand
AAGCCCTGGGAGTGGCGCAGAACCAGCCCCCGGCGCAGAAACACCCGCTGGAAGGGCCGCAGCAGATCCAGGTGGGACAGGTAGACCGCCCTCCCCTCCTTGGCAAACACAAGACGCAGCTTAGCCATGATAGCACTCCCCTCCTTCCACCTGATTGGCCCCGCAGCCGCTGCACCTGGTCCGGCAGTCGAGGGTGGTGACGGACTGATAGGCCAGCTCCCGCTGACGCCAGAGATAATCGTCAAATACATAGCAGGAGATCATGCTCCAGGGCAGAAGCTCTTCCCTCTCCCGCTCCCGGCTGGCGTAGAAGGCCGGGTCCAAGCCGCACTCCGCAAACGCCTCCAGCCACCGGTTCAGATCGAAGTAGTCCGTCCAGGCGTCCAGCTTCGCCCCCTTTCTCCAGGCGCTCTCCAGCACCCGGCTCAGCCGCCGGTCCCCCCGGGCCAGGACCGCCTCCAGGAAGCTGGTGTCCCCGTCGTGCCAGTTGTAGGTGACGGCCTTGGCGGTGATGGCGGAGCGCAGGAGCTTTACCCGCCGCTCGTACTCCTCCCGGGTGATCTGCGCCTCCCACTGGAAGGCGGTGAAGGGCTTGGGCACAAACCAGGAGGTGGATACCGTCAGCCGCAGGGGGCGGTTTTTATTGCTGGCGTACTCCCGCCAGGTGTGGACGGCGTGCTTGGCCATCTCGGCGATGCCCAGAATATCCTCGTCGGTCTCCGTGGGCAGGCCCAGCATATAGTAGAGCTTCACGGCGCTCCAGCCACCGGAGAAGGCGGTCTTCAGGCTCTCGGTCAGATCCTCCTCGGTGAGGTTCTTGTTGATGGCGTCCCGCAGCCGCTGGGTGCCGGCCTCGGGGGCGAAGGTGAGGCCGGCCTTCCTCCCCTTCTGGAGCCTCTGCATCAGCTCCATGGAGAAGTTGTCCGCCCGCAGGGAGGGCAGGCTCAGATTCACATGGTTTTTCCCGCAGAAGTCCCCCAGGCCGTCGCACAGCCCCACCAGCTCCGGATAGTCGCTGGTGGACAGGGAGCTGAGGGTCATCTCCTGGTAGCCCGAGTCCTCCACAGCGGCCTGGCCGTAGTCCACCAGCTGGTCCCTGCTCCGGCAGCGGACGGGCCGGTAGACGTACCCCGCCTGACAGAACCGGCACCCCCGGATGCACCCCCGGAACACCTCCAGGGTGATCCGGTCGTGGACGATCTCCGTGGAGGGGACGATGGTCTTCGCGGGGTAGTAGGATTTGTCCATATCGTGGACCACCCGCTTGACGACCTTCTCCGGCGCGCCGTCCAGGGGGGTAATGGCCCGGATCGTGCCGTTTTCGTGATACGAAACGTCATAGAGAGAAGGGACATATACGCCCTGTATTTGCGCCGCCGCCCGGAGGAAGCGGGGCTTGTCCCAGCCCTCCCGCTTCGCCTGCCGGTAGAGGGCGATGACCTCGGGCAGCAGATCCTCCCCCTCCCCGATGAGGGCCAGGTCCAGGAAGTCCGCCACCGGCTCGGCGTTGTACATGGCGGTCCCCCCGGCAATCACCAGGGGCGTCAGACCGGGCCGGTCCCCGCTGCGCAGGGGGATGCCGGACAAGTCCAGCATATTGAGCATGGCGGTATAGGCCATCTCATAGCCCACGGAAAAGCCCACGATGTCAAAGTCCCGCACCGCGTCCCCGGACTCCAGGGCGTAGAGGGGGATCCCGTTCTCCCGGAGCGCCTCCTCCATATCCCCCCAGGGGGTGAAGACCCGCTCGCACCAGACGCCGGGCATCTCGTTCATTACGCCGTAGAGGATGCGCATTCCCAGGTTGGACATGCCGATCTCATACGTGTCCGGGAAGCAGAAGGCGAAGCGGACATCCACCTCCTCCTTGTCCTTCATCACAGCGTTGTACTCGCCGCCCACGTACCGGGCGGGCTTCTGCACACGGGGCAGAACGCGTTCTAATCTCTTATCCACAGTAAACTCCTCAGTCTCTCGGGGCAGGGCGCCCCGGAATCAATACCCTCACATTCTAGCCTGTCCGCCCGGTTTTGGCAAGAGGAAGCGGCGCGTTTGGGCAGTTTATTTTCTCCTCTTTCTGTCAAAGGGCGCCGCTTCCCCTGCCGAAGGAAGCGGCGCCCTTTCAAATCCCTCACTCCGTGAAATGCACATGGTTAAAGATGTGGTCCTCACAGAAGCAGTGGTAGCCCACGCACTTGGAGCAATAGCGGAACTGGAGGTCCGGGCTGTCCGCGTCCGTCCGCCCGCAAACAGAGCACTTGTGGTTGTACCCCTTCTGCCGCTGCTGTTCCCGCACGGCCTTGCGGAATTGGACCGCCTGGGGCCTCCCGCGGGCGATAATTTTGTCCGCCCTCCGGCTGAAGTCCGGGGCGAAGAAAATAAAGAAATTCAAGATTGCCACCACCGGCAGAAGGGCCATGCCCCAGTACCCGGC
>JAIEIQ010000052.1:684-2277 GCA_029065305.1 Oscillospiraceae bacterium | reverse complement strand
AAACCGACATCATGCTTAGTGTGGTGGGCTGGGATATGTTTATAAGCCACTTCCACCCCATCATCGCCTATCCGGAGCTGGCCTTCGACGGCGACGCCCAGGCCAACGGCCTGGACGACTTCATGGTGACGGTGGACGAGTTCAATAAAATTCTCGACAACGTCTATGAGAAGGGCTATGTCCTGGTGGACATCGGGGACGTGTGGAGCGAGACCACCGACGAGGCCGGGAACCCGGTGATGGTCAAGAACACCCTCTACCTCCCCGAGGGGAAAAAGCCCCTGGTGTTCTCCTATGACGACACCAACTACTACCCCTACATGCTGGAAAACGGCCTGACCTACAAGCTGATCCTCGGCGAGGACGGGAAGATCACCTCCTGGGGCCTGGACCCCCAGGGCAACGAGGTGATCTCCCGGGGCCTGGACGCCATTCCCCGGCTGGACGAGTTTGTGGAGGAGCATCCGGACTTCTCCCCCTTCGGGGCGAAAGCCTGCCTGAGCGTCACCGGCTACGAGGGCCTTCTGGGCTACCACACCCAGACCGACAGCACCGTGGAGTGGACCGACGAGCTGGAGGCCAATCGCCAGGCCGAGCGGGAGGCGGTGAAGCCCATTATTGAGGAGCTCAAGCGCACCGGCTGGACCTTCGGCAGCCACACCTGGGGCCACATCCGCCTGGGCAGCGGCAACATGGCCAAGATCCAGGCCGACACCCAGAAGTGGTTTGACGAGGTGGGGTCCCTGGTGGGGCCGACCACCATCCTCTTCTACCCCCACGGCGAGCGGCCCGACGGCAACGACTGGAAGCAGACCGGCGAGGCGTTTCAGTACCTTCAGGCCCAGGGCTTCCGGGTGTTCTGCTCGGTGGGCGTCGAGAGCTTCAGCTATATTAAGAAGGACATCTGCGCCGTCATCTGCGACCGCCTCCACCCCGACGGCAAGACCCTCCGCTGGTCCCGGAACCGGTATTTGCAGTTCTACGACGCCAAGGAGATCATGGACATCGATGTCCGGCCTGACCTGGGCGTCGGGGAGGATTGGAATTCATAGCCCTGTGATTCAGAAAGGAGAAGCGACATGACAAAGGAAGAACTGTGCAGAAAGGCCCAGGAGATGCTGAAGATGGCCTACATCCCCTACTCCCACTTCCCGGTGGGCGCGGCCCTGGAGTGCGAGGATGGGACGGTGTTCACCGGCTGCAACATTGAGAACGCCGCCTACGGCCCCACCGTCTGCGCCGAGCGCACCGCCGTCTTTAAGGCGGTCAGCGAGGGGCACCGGAGGTTCAAGCGCATCGCTATCGCCACCGCCGGGGAGAAGATGAGCGGCCCCTGCGGCGTGTGCCGGCAGGTGCTCCACGAGTTTGCCCCCGACCTGGAGATCATCCTCATCAACTGCAAAAACGAGACGGTCGAGTACACCCTTCCGCAGCTCCTGCCCTACAGCTTCGGCCCCGCCGATCTGGCGTAGGCCCGGCATCCCTTCAAAAAGAGAGAGATAATACGGCGGGGGGGGGCCCCCGCGGGGGCCCCCGGAACTGTTTTAGAAAACAACCACACCCCCCCCCCACCCCCCCAAAAAAACAAAAAAG
>JAIEIQ010000052.1:0-674 GCA_029065305.1 Oscillospiraceae bacterium | reverse complement strand
GTTGGCCGGTCATCCCTTCAAACAGATAGATATAATACGGCGGGCGGCCCCTCTCGGGGCCGCCCGTTCAGTTTTCCTCATCGACCCAGTCCGCCACGTCCACCACGGAAAACTCCGTCTCAGTGTTCCGGATGACGATCCGCTCCAGACCCGCGTTGATGATCAGCCGCCGGCACATGGCGCAGGAGGTGGCGTCGTGGAGAAGCTCCCCGGTGGGCGCGTCCCGCCCCGCCAGGTACAGCGTCCCCCCCACCATATCCCGCCGGGCGGCGGAGATGATGGCGTTGGCCTCCGCGTGGACGCTGCGGCACAGCTCGTACCGCTCCCCCCGGGGCACCTGCATAGCCTCCCGGGTGCAGTAGCCCAGATCCGAGCAGTTCCGCCGCCCCCGGGGGGCGCCGTTGTAGCCGGTGGCGATGATCTCGTCGTTTTTCACGATGATAGCCCCATACTGCCGCCGCAGGCAGGTGGACCGCTTGATAACCGTCTCGGCGATGTCCAGATAATAGTTCTCCTTGCTGGTGCGCTCCATAAAAAGCCCTCCCTTTCGCTCCCCTCCAGTATAACAGAAAAGCGCGGGGCGCCGCCCCGCTGTTACTTGTGATATTTTCCGCCCTCAAGAATCTGAAACCCCCGGTAGATCTGCTCCAGCAGCATCACCCGGGCCAGATGGT
>JAIEIQ010000051.1 GCA_029065305.1 Oscillospiraceae bacterium | reverse complement strand
CCCGCTTGAGGTCCGGGATGGAGACCTCGCCGAAGTGGAAGATGGAGGCCGCCAGCCCCGCGTCCACCTTGGGCAGGGTGTGAAAGAGGGCCTTGAAGTGGTCCGCGCAGCCGGCCCCGCCGGAGGCGATCACCGGCACATCTACCACGTCGCACACCGCCTTCAGCATCTCCAGGTCAAAGCCATTCTTTACGCCGTCGGTGTCGATGCTGTTGAGCACGATTTCTCCAGCTCCGTTGGCGACGCCGGACCTGATCCACTCGATGGCGTCCAGACCCGTGTCCTCCCGGCCTCCCTTGGCAAACACCCGGAACTGGCCGTCCACCCGCTTGGCGTCCACGCTGAGCACCACGCACTGGTCCCCGTACTTCTTTGCCGCCGCCGGAATCAGGGACGGGTCCCGGATAGCTCCGGAGTTGACGCTGACCTTGTCCGCGCCGCACTTGAGCACCCGGTCGAAGTCCTCCACCGTGTTGATGCCGCCCCCCACCGTCAGGGGGATGAAGATGGTGGAGGCCACCTCCGTGAGAATGTCCGTGAACAGGGCCCGGCCCTCGGCGGAGGCGGTGATGTCGTAGAACACCAGCTCATCGGCGCCGCAGTCGGAGTAGAACCTCGCCAGCTTTACCGGGGAACTCACGTCCGCCAGCCCCAGGAAGTTGACGCCCTTCACCACCCTGCCGTTTTTGACATCAAGGCACGGGATAATACGTTTCGTAATCATTGGGGGCCCCCTTCCCGGACCGCCTGGGCCAGATCCACCGCGCCGGTGTACCACGCCTTGCCCACGATGGCCCCGTAGAGCCCCATCTCCCCCAGCCGCCGCAGGTCCTCGTTGGAGGACACGCCGCCGGAGGCGGTGACAGAGCCGGACACCGTCCTCTGCATCGCCTCCAGCCGCGCCCAGGAGGGGCCGGACAGCGTGCCGTCGGTGTCAATGTCTGTAAAGATAAAATACTTGACGCCAAGTGCCTCCATGCTCTGCGCGAACGCCAGACAGTCCAGCCCGGCGTCCTCCTGCCACCCGGCGGTGCGGACGGTGCCGTCCTTGGCGTCGATGCCCACGGCGATTTTTGACTGGCCGTAGGTCTCCACCGCCTGCCGGACGAAACCGGGATCGCTGACGGCGGCGGAGCCGATGACCGCCCGCCAGACGCCCAGCGCGAATACCGCCTCCAGATCCGCCATGGAACGGATGCCGCCCCCCAGTTCGATTTTCAGGCCGGCCTCCGAGACGGCCCGGACGATCTCGCTGTTCTTCCGCCTGCCATCCCTTGCCCCATCCAGATCCACCATGTGCAGATACCGGGCCCCGGCGTCATAAAAGAGCCGGGCTGTGGACACCGGGTCCTCCGCCACCTGATGGACCGTGGCAAAATCCCCCTTGTAGAGACGGACCACTTTGCCGTCCTTCAGGTCAATCGCGGGAAAAATCAGCATGTCTCTTCCCCCTTATTACGCCTGAGGCGTCTCCGTTTTTTCTGTCGTACAGCATGACGACAGAAAAAGACAATACTTGACCAATGATAATTCTTACAATTTGCATCCTGTCCGCTTCATGATTTGAAACCACATGCAGCAGATTTGTCACGAGAACATTGTTCAGCAGATGGTCGCCCAGTCCCATCCACAGTGTGCCGGTCATTTTGTACAGAACCGACCACTTTACGCTCATAATTCCGGCCAATATGAGATATCCGATTCCCATGACGAGTAGATTGGCAAGGAAGGTGTTCCCGTCTGCATAATCTCTCAGCGGCATAACCCAGTGCCAGATTCCAAACAGAAAAGCGATCAAGAGCGCGGCGCGCGTAAAGCCGTGTTTGGGGGCAAGGATTTTCATAAACAGGCCGCGAAATACCCCTTCTTCCATCCAGACATTGATGATATTGAACACAATGCACAAGAGCAAAAAGAACAGGCTGCGGTGCGCCGCGGTTTCCCCATTTAGTGAGAAGCCGCTGACATAAAAAGACAGAGATACATTCTGGTTGATGTGATAGAGGAGCAGGCATTCTATGGAATAGGCGGGAAGGAAACAGCAGCCTCCCAGTGCAAGCCCCTTCACAAGACCGGATGCGATTCCGTTTTTAACAAATCCAATACTCTGCCAGCCGCTGTGCAGCGAATGCAGAATAATTGCCAAGAGTATAATGCCAAACGCTTTATGCAGGAAGTTTTCCGCGATGACGGTTTCGTCTGTCCTTATTGCGAAATATTCGATGAGTCGGGCAAATCCGCATATGACAAAAATGATGATACAGCTGAGCGCCGGCCGATTTTTTACGTGTTCCTCCACTGGCTCCTCCCTCTGACGAAAGCGCTACATCTCGCAAAAGGCCCGCAGGATGTTCAGCCCCACGGCCCCGCTCTTTTCCGGGTGAAACTGGGTTCCGTACACGTTCCCCTTTGCCGCCGCCGCCGTCAGGTCCGCCCCGTATTCCGCCGTGGCGATGGTGTCCGCCCCGCAGTCCATGGCGGCGAAGGAGTGGACGAAGTACACGCAGTCCCCCTCCCTGATGTGCCGGAACAGGGGGCTCACCGGCCTGTCCTTGGGGAAGCGCAGGGCGTTCCAGCCGATGTGGGGGACCTTGTGGTCCGCCGGGATGACCTCCCGGATGTCCCGGACCCCGCCGGGGATGAGCCCCAGCCCCCGGTGCTCCCCGTACTCCGTGCCGTAGTCAAAGAGCAGCTGCATCCCCAGGCAGATGCCAAGAAGCGGTTTTCCGCTTCCGGCCTCCTCCCGGACCAATTTGTCCAGGCCGTCTCTGGCCAGCAGAGCCGCCGCGTCCCCGAAGGCGCCCACCCCCGGCAGCACCAGCTTCTCCGCCCGCCGCAGGGTGTCCGGGTCGCTGGTGACGGTGGTGTCCGCCCCGATGGCGGCGAAGGAGCTCTTGAGGGAGAACAGGTTGCCCACGTCGTAGTCGATAATGGCAATCACTTACAGCACTCCCTTCGTGGAGGGGATCTCCTGGGAAAATTTCGGGTCAATAGCCACCGCTTGGCCCAGGGAGCGGCCCAGGCTCTTGAAGGCACCCTCTATAATGTGGTGGCTGTTCCTCCCGGCCAGCTGCCGGACGTGGATGGTCATATTCCCCCGGCGGGCCAGGGCGATAAGAAACTCCTCCGCCAGCTCCGTGTCGAAGGTGCCCACCCGCTCTGTGGGGATATCCAGGCCGTAGCACAGCATCCCCCGTCCGCTGATGTCCACAGCGGTGAGGATCAGCGCCTCGTCCATGGGCAAAAGCATGGAGCCATAGCGGGTGATGCCCCGCTTGTCCCCCAGGGCCTGGGCAAAGGCGTCCCCCAGGCAGATGCCAATATCCTCCACCGTGTGGTGGTCGTCCACATAGGTGTCACCATTGCAGGCAGCGTCCAGATCAAACCGCCCGTGGCGGGCGAAGAGGGTCAGCATGTGGTCCAGAAATCCGCAGCCGGTTTGGATCTCACTCTTTCCCGTGCCGTCCAGGTTCAGCCGCAGGGTGATGTCGGTTTCCGCCGTTTTCCGGCTCAGCTCCGCCGTCCGCATCAGCCCACCTCCTTCAGAATGTCCCGGACCTTCTCCAGGAAAATATCCATCTGCTCCCGGGACCCGATGGTCACCCGGCACCAGTCCGCGATGGCCGGCTTGTCCCAGTGCCGCACCAGCACGCCTCTGGCCTTCAGCGCCCGGTAGAGCGCGCCGCCGTCCACGGCTTTGCAGCGGGTGAAGATGAAGTTGGCCTTGCTGGGCAGAGTCTCAAAGCCCAGCTTGTCCAGCTCCGAGACAGTATAGGCCCGGTTCTCCTGGATCTTTTTGCTGTTACTGACATAATATCCGTCGTTCTCGATGGTGGCAATCGCCGCCGCCATGGTCAGGCGGTTGATATTGTAGGAGTTGGTGGAGTATTTCATCATATCCAGATCTCCGATGAGAGCTGGACTGCCGATGGCGAAGCCCAGCCGCCCTCCCGCCAGGGAGCGGAATTTGGAGAAGGTCTGGCACACCAGCAGGTTCTCGTATTTCCCCACCAGAGGCAGGCAGCTCTCCCCGCCGAAGTCGATATAGGCCTCGTCGATCATCACCACATAGTCCGGATTGGACTTCACGATCTCCTCGATCTCCTCCACAGAGATGGTCCGGCCTGTGGGGGCGTTGGGGTTGGCGATGACCACGTTTTTTCCGATGCCGCAGTAGTCCCCCGGCTCCAGCCGGAAGCCCTCCCGGAGGGGGACCTCCTGGGCGGGCAGACGGTACAGGCTGGCGTACACCGGGTAGAACCCGTAGCTGATGGCCGGGTAGGCCACCCCCCGCTCCCCGTCGCAGAAGGCCATGAAGAAGTAGTTGAGCAGCTCGTCGGAGCCGTTGGCCAGAAAGACGTTCTCCATCCCCACACCGTAGTGCCGCGCCAGGACCTCCCGCAGGGCCCGGCCCTCCGGGTCCGGGTAGAGGTTCAGGCGGCTGATCTCCGCCGCACTCACCGCCTCC
>JAIEIQ010000050.1 GCA_029065305.1 Oscillospiraceae bacterium | reverse complement strand
GATTACCGCGTCAGCCGCATGGACCCCGCCACCAAGGTCTCCGAATTCATGACCCCCTTTGAGAAGCTGATCACCGCCCCCGAGGGCACCAGCCTCAAGGAGGCCAACGACATCATCTGGGACCACAAGCTCAACTCCCTGCCCATCGTCAGTGAGGACGGGCGGCTGGTGTGCTTCGTGTTCCGGAAGGACTACGAGCAGCACAAGGAGAATCCGGACGAGCTTCTGGACAGCCACAAGCGCTACATGGTAGGGGCCGGCATCAACACCAAGGACTATGAGCAGCGGGTCCCCGCCCTGGTGGAGGCCGGGGCCGACGTGCTGTGCATCGACTCCTCCGAGGGCTACACCTGCTGGCAGGAGAGGACCCTCCGCTTCATCCGGGAGCGCTACGGCGACACGGTGAAGGTGGGGGCCGGCAACGTGGTGGACCGGGACGGCTTCCTGTTCCTGGCACGGGCCGGGGCGGATTTTGTCAAGGTGGGCATCGGCGGTGGCTCCATCTGCATCACCCGGGAGACAAAGGGCATCGGCCGGGGCCAGGCCACCGCGCTCATCGAGGTGGCCGCCGCCCGGGACGAGTATTTTAAGGAGACCGGCATCTACGTGCCCATCTGCTCCGACGGCGGCATTGTCCACGACTATCACATGACCCTGGCGCTGGCTATGGGGGCGGACTTCCTGATGCTGGGCCGGTACTTTGCCCGGTTCGACGAGAGTCCCACCGCCCGGGTGCTGGTCAATGGCCAGTATATGAAGGAGTACTGGGGCGAGGGCTCCAACCGGGCCCGGAACTGGCAGCGCTACGATCTGGGCGGAGGCCGGGACCTGGCCTTCGAGGAGGGCGTGGACTCCTACGTCACCTACGCGGGGCCCCTGAAGGAGAACGTTGCCAAGAGCCTGTACAAGGTGAAGTCCACCATGTGCAACTGCGGCGTGATCAGCATCCAGGAGCTCCAGGAGAAGGCCCGGCTGACCCTGGTGTCCTCCACCTCCATTGTGGAGGGCGGGTACCACGACGTGGTGCTCAAGGCCCACGGGAATGGATCTCAGAACGCGTAAAACGGGATGGAGAAAGAGGGAGCGGCAAAGCCGCTCCCTCTTCCCGTATGAAAGCTGTTCCTCATTCCCCCGACATCCCCCGGCACTCCCGGCAGCGGGCCATGTGCCGCTTGATGCAGTCGAAGGTCTCCTCGCTGATGTCATGCTCTATCTTGCAGGCGTCGGCCAGCGCGGTCTCCCGCCCCACCCCCAGCAGCATCAGCAGCTCCGAGAGCACCACATGGCGCTCATAGATCCGCTGGGCAATGGACAGCCCGGAGGGGGTCAGGGTGATATGCCCGCCGCTGTCTATCTTCACGTACCCCTTCTCCCGGAACTGCTTCATCGTCACGCTGATGGTGGGCTTGGAGTAGCCCATCTCGTTGCATACGTCGATGGAGCGCACCGTTCCCATCCGCTGGAGCAGAATATAAATCGTCTCCAGGTAGTTTTCCGTCGATTCCTGATACATAAGCCCCCACACCTCATCCGCCGGCAGTTTCAAAGCGATACAGCCAATATATCACAGCCCGGCGGCGCTGTCAAGGAAGCCGCCCCGCCCCGCGCGAAAGACGGCGTGCTCCCAGAGGAACACGCCGCTGTTCTTTTCTTGAGCTTCCGCCGTCTCAGGTATCCCGCAGGGCCATCTTCGACACCAGCATGGACAAAAACTGGGCGGGGGTGGGCTTGCGCTCCATCTTCCGGCCCCACAGGCTGTCCAGAGAGCCCTGCCGCCAGAGGGCGTCGATCAGGGTCCGGATATTGCGCTCCACCGCTTTCCAAGTGGTGTGGTAGTATTTTGCCACGTCCGGATACAGCCACTTGGTGGCCAGGGAGAGGCGCTGGGGATCCCCCAAGGCCAGCTCCACCGCATAGGCCGCGTAGAAAAAGCCGGTGTAATTGGCTGTTGCGCCCAGACGGTAGAGCAGCTCATAGATCGCCTCCGACCGTCCGTTGTACTGTTCCAGTTGACTCATCGCGTCCTCCTTCCACTCTGCGGCAGACCTTCGGACTTAGGAAAATTCTACCACGATTATCGAAAATTGTCAAGAAACACTCTTCGTCTTTTTCCAACACGTCTTTTTCAATATTTTGGAAAAAATCGGGGATGCGCCCCAAAGTTGACATGAATTTCTCCAAAAGCAACAGCCGCGCGCTTGCGTTGCGGCGGCTGCTGCGCTATGCTGGGGGCATCAAAGAAAGGAGGACTCATCTATGAGCCTGTCAGAAAACCTTCAATTCCTGCGCCAGCGCCGGGGCATCACCCAGGAGCAGCTGGCCGAAGAGCTGGACGTCAGCCGTCAGTCCGTGAGCAAGTGGGAGAGCGGTGTGAGCTATCCGGAGATGGATAC
>JAIEIQ010000005.1 GCA_029065305.1 Oscillospiraceae bacterium | reverse complement strand
CGCCGGAGGGGCCCTGGGGCCCGGTGGGGGGCTACAACGACGCGCCCCTGACGGAGACGCTGTTCCAGGAGCCCTGGGCCTTCGCGCCGTTTTTGGACGGCTGGGCGGTGTCCGACCCGGCCAACGGCGCGGTGCGGCTGGTGCTGCCCGACGGGACCCGGACCCTCAACTGCACCACCTCGGAGCACCTGCCCAAGTCCTCTATGGGCGTGGTTTTTACGCGGCCCACGGGGCTGGCCGCTGACGGGGAGGGCAATCTCTACGTCGCGGACACCGCCGCCGGGGCCGTCCGCCGGGTGACGCCGGAGGGCCGGCTGACCACGCTGGCGGAGGGGCTGGAGGAGCCCATGGGGCTGTGCTGGCTGGACGGCGCGCTGTACGCGGCGGAGACCGGCGCCCACCGGGTGGTGCGGATCGCGCCGGATGGAACGGTGACAGCTGCGGCGGGCACCGGCGAGGCGGCATTGGCGGACGGCCCGGCGGCGGAAGCGGCGCTGTCGTCGCCCCAGGCGCTGACGGCGGGGCCCAACGGCACGCTGTACATCGCGGATATGGGCAACAGCGCCATCCGCTGTCTGAAGGACGGACAGGTGAGCACCCTGACGGTCCGGGACATGGCCTCCACCGAGGAATTTTTCCCCATCTCCCCGGTGGGGATGATGGTCTATGGGCGCAGGCTCTTCGTCTGCGACAGCTTCTCCCGGAAGATAGTCGCCATCGCGCTGGGGTGAAAACAGCGAAATTGACCTAATGAAATGAACTGCCCCCCATTTGCCTGACAAATGGGGGGCAGTTCATAGTTTCTATGCCTTATACCGGCGTCTTCTATAGGCCGTCTTAATAAACAGTACGGAAAAACATGCCGCGCACGAGACAAGATAAAGCTTCAGCTGGTAAAACACAAGCTCCCTGTCGCAGAAAAGCAATATCAGCGCTGTATTCATCAGGGGCAGTACAGCAAAAACGACCCGTTTGACTTTAGGGGAATGTTCCTCACAGTCCGCATACGCAGGCGCAAACAGAAGTACACAGGCCAGCCCGAATATTGTTGGCCACCGATTCCAGGCTGTGGGAAACAGGAGAAGAAATATCGCAGTGAACAGGACTGTCAATGCTCCGGCCTTATAATAGCTTTTCATAAAAACCTCCCAGCTTCTTTTCTTCCACACACTCCCATACTGTACTTGGTTTTTATAATTCTATTATATATGAAAGAGCAAGGCGCGTCAAGATGCACAATTACCTATCCGACCACCTATCCGACGGCCAGCTTCAAATCCTCCACCAGCTCCAGAGCGGTGTCCAGCACCTGGTCCTTGGGCCGGAGGGTCAGGGTCAGCGTGGGGACATCCCCTGCGGCCAGGGCCAGCCGCTGGCGGTACTTGGGACTGGAACAGACGGCGGCGACGGCCTCCACGGAAAAGTTGGAGATGACAAACTTCAGCTTCTCCCCCCGCTGGGTGATCTCGCTGACCCCCGCCTGGGCGGCGCTGGAGCGCAGCATAGCCACGTCCAGCAGGGCACACACGGACTTGGGCGGGTCGCCGTAGCGGTCCATCAGCTCATCCATGAGGTCGGAGGCGTCGGCCTCCGTGCGGATGGCGGCGATGCGGCGGTAGAGGTCCATCCGCTGGCCGGCGTCGGGGACGTACCGGTCCGGGATGTTGGCGGACAGGGTCAGATCCGCCGAGCACTCCGTGGAAACCGCCTTTTTCTCCCCCTTCTCCTCCAGCACCGCGTCCTCCAAAAGCTGGAGGTACATGTCGTAGCCCACGCTCATCATATACCCGGACTGCTCCGGGCCCAGCAGGTTCCCGGCCCCCCGGATCTCCAGATCCCGCATGGCGATCTTGAAGCCAGAGCCGAACTCCACATACTCCCGGATGGCCGTCAGCCGCTTGGAGGCCACCTCCGAGAGGATCTTCCCCTGGCGGTAGGTCAGGTAGGCGTAGGCCCGCCGGGCGCTGCGGCCGATGCGGCCCCGGATCTGGTGGAGCTGGCTGAGGCCCATCCGGTCCGCGTCCTCGATGATCAGGGTATTGACGTTGGCGATGTCGATGCCGGTTTCGATAATGGTGGTGCACACCAGGATCTGGGCGGAGCCCTCCACCATCCGCTCCATTACCGAGGAGAGCTCCCGCTCCCCCATCTTCCCATGGCCCACCACCACGATTACGTCCTCCCCCACCAGCTTCTTGACCCGGGCGGCGGTGAGGTCGATGGTCTCCACCCGGTTGTGGAGGTAGTAGACCTGGCCCCCCCGGTCGATCTCCCGGCGCATGGCGTCGGCCAGCATCCCCCAGTCGTGCTCCACCACGTAGGTCTGAACCGGCTGGCGGTTCTGGGGGGGCTCCTCCAGGGTGGACATATCCCGAATCCCCGAGAGGGCCATGTTCAATGTCCGGGGGCTGTGTCTTATACACAACTCCGAGCCCCCCAGACA
>JAIEIQ010000049.1 GCA_029065305.1 Oscillospiraceae bacterium | reverse complement strand
CGGCTGTCCCTTCTACGGGCGCTGTACCCAGAGCCTGCCCCTGTGCGCCGATCACGCGCCGGAGCTGCGGGACTGGGGCGGCGGGCGGAGCCTCGCCTGCAACCGGGGGGGCATCGTCACCCTCCTGGAGGGCCGGGGCCTGAAGCAGTCCTACGGCGGGCGGACCGTGCTGCGGGACGTGAGCCTCCAGGTCCGCAGCGGCGAGGTGGTGGCCCTGGTGGGGCGCTCCGGCGCGGGCAAGACCACCCTGGCCCGGCTGCTGGGGGGCTTCCTGGAGAAGCCGGAGGGGGGCGAGCTGCTCTTCGCCGGGGAGATCGCCGACTTCTCCCGGCTCCACCGGATGGAGAACGGCCTGCAAATGGTCTTTCAGGACAGCGAGACCGCCCTCAACCCCCATATGACGGTGATGCAGGCGGTGTCGGAGCCCCGCCGTCTGGCGAAGCTGGGGGACGTGGAGGGGGAGGCCGTCTCCGCCCTGGCCGGAGTGGGCCTGCCGTCGGATGAGGCATTTACGGGGCGGCGGATCAGGGAGCTCTCCGGCGGGCAGAAGCAGCGGGTGTCCATCGCCCGGGCCCTGACCATGCGCCCCGCCGTGCTGCTGGCCGACGAGCCCACCTCTATGCTGGACCCCTCCGGCAAGGCCAACCTGCTGCGGATGCTCAAGGGCCTCCAGAACAGCCGGGGGTTCAGTATGCTGCTGATCACCCACGATCTGGAGAGCGCCCTGAAGACGGCGGACCGGTCCTTCCTGCTGCGGGACGGCGGGCTGGAGCCCCTGGAGGTCTCCGACTATATCTCCACATCCATTGAAACCATATTTTCTTGCTAGAAGGGAGCCATACAGATGAAGGATAAAAAAGCGCTTTGGGATCGGGCTGTGGACTTTCACGGCCACGCCTGTCCGGGGCTGACCATCGGATACCGGGCCGCGCTGTACGCGGCGGAGCTGCTGGAGCTGGATTTTTCCGAGGACGAGGACGTGGTGTGCGTCTCGGAGAACGACGCCTGCGGGGTGGACGCCATCCAGGCTGTCCTGGGGTGCAGCATCGGGAAGGGGAACCTGCTGTTCCACATGGCCGGCAAGCAGGCCTTTTCCTTTTATAACCGTAAGAGCGGGAAGTCCGTGCGGCTGGTCCTCCGGCCCAGGAGCGGGGAGATGACGAGGGAGGAGGCCTTCGCCTTCTACCAGAGCTGCGCCCAGGAGGAGATGTTCGAGGTGAAGGAGGCCGCTGTCCGTCTGCCGGAGCGGGCCCGGCACTTTGAAACCTACGTCTGCGAGAGCTGCGGCGAAGCCGCCGGGGCGAACTGGATTCGCCTCTCTGGCGGGAAGAAGCTGTGTATCGACTGCTGCCGGGCCTATAACCGTTTTGACATCAGCTGAACAGGCAGGGCTTGTCTTAGAAAAATATCATCAAAATAATGCTGCTCGCCAGCATATCAAATTCCACTGCGAAGGGGAACCCCGGAGAGCTTTCCTCTCCGGGGTTCCGTGCCTCTTTGCCTGTGAGCTGCTGCGGCAGCTCACAGGCTTTCCAGCTGTCTTTATGACAGCACAGCTTTCCCGGAGAATTTGTCAACAGAGATTTCACTAAAAAGAAAAAATTCCCCGACAAGCTGGAGGTTGGCAATTACTTATCCTTCTTTTCTTCTCTCTCCCTTTTTTTCTTTTTGCTCCACCAAGTACCGGCTAATGAACAGCTTCCACCTAAAATAAACAAAACAAAAATAATAATTTCCCATAGATCTTCCATGTACTCTATTCCCCCCATTAAAATATACGCTCGCTCCGGCAAATACTGGTTTGTCGAATTGATGCGAGCAAAGTATACCACCAACACCGGCAGCTTTCAACCCCGGCTTTCAGGCCCTGGCAGGTAATCTAAAGAAAACGGAGCGCCCAGGTCATCCCTGAACGCTCCTGCTTCGCTTCTATCTCCCGATGGTCGCCACCAGCACGGCCTTGATGGAGTGCATCCGGTTCTCCGCCTCGTCGAACACCACGGAGTGGGGTCCCCGGAAGACCTCGTCCGTAACCTCCCGGATGTCCACGCCTTTCTCCTTCCACTCCTTGGCCAGCTTCGTCTCAAAGTCGTGGAAGGAGGGCAGGCAGTGAAGGTAGAGCACATTCCGGTTGCCGGTGCGCTTGAGCGTCTCCTCCGTCACCCGGTAGGGGGTCAGCAGCCTCGCCCGCTCCGGGATCAGCGCCTCCTCACCCATGGAGGCCCAGATGTCGCCGTAGATCACATCCGCCCCGATGAGGGTTCCCTCGTCGTCGGTGATCTCGATGGTGGCCCCGGTCTCCTTGGCCACGGCGTCCACCCGGCGCATCACGCTCTGGTCCACGCCCTCCACCAGCTCCTTGGGCCCCAGGCCAACGAAGTGCATCCCCATCTTGGCGCAGCCGTACATCCAGGCATAGCACATATTGTTGCGCACATCCCCGGGGAACACAACCTTGACCTCCTTCAGGGGCTTGGCGCAGTGCTCCTCAATGGTCATCATGTCCGCCAGGATCTGGGTGGGATGGTCGGCGTCGGTGAGGCCGTTCCACACCGGCACGCCGGAGAACTTTGCCAGATCCTCCACAACCTTCTGGTCAAAGCCCCGGTACTCGATGCCGTCGAAGAACCGGCCCAGGACCTTGGCGGTGTCCTCCATGCTCTCCTTCTTGCCCATCTGACTGCTGCCGGCGTCCAGGTAGGTGACGTGGGCCCCCTCCTGGGTAGCCGCCACCTCGAAGGAGCAGCGGGTGCGGGTGGAGGTCTTCTCAAACAGCAGCACAATGTGCTTGCCCTTGAGGGCCTCGCCGCACACGCCGGAGCGGCGCTTCGCCTTCAAATCGTGCCCCAAATCCAGCAGATAGCGGATCTCCTGGGGGGTGAGATCCATCAGGGTCAGAAAGCTCCTGCCTTTCAAATTCACAGCCATATTCATCTCTCCTCCATTGATTACTTACTGCACATCGTCCCGCACAAAGGGCATGGACATACATCTGGGCCCGCCCCGGCCCCGGCTCAGCTCACTGCACGGCACGGTGTGGACCTTGATCCCGTGCTCCTCCAGAATCCGGTTGGTGACGTAGTTGCGCTCATAGACCACCACCTCGCCGGGGGCGATCGCCAGGGTGTTGGACCCGTCGCTCCACTGCTCCCGGGCGGCGTCGATGGGGCTGTCGCTGCCGCACTTGATGAGCGTCACCCGGTCCAGCCCCAAGTGCTTTTTGAGAATGTCCTCCAGCCGTCCCTGCTCCTCCTGAATCACCACCCGCCCGTCCTTCAGCTCCATGACAAACACGGTGATCTCGTGGAGAATATTGGGGTGGATGGTAAACTTGTCCCGGTCCACCATGGTAAAGACCGTGTCCAGGTGCATAAAGCTCCTGGTCTTGGGGATATTAAAGGCCAAAATCTTTTTGAAGGTCTTGCTGATGGACAGCACCGTGTGGGCAAACTTGTCGATGCTGTCCTCCTCGGTCCGCTGGGAGATCCCCACGGCGATGACCTCGGGGGAGAGGATCAGAATATCCCCGCCCTCCAGGGAGGAGCTCTCCCCCCGGTCGTACCACTTGGGCACATCCTTGTACTCCGGGTGGTACTTGAAAATGAACTTTCCGAACAGGGTCTCCCGGTTCCGGGTCACGGTGTGCATCCGGTGGAGGGAGACCCCGGTGCCGATGGTGGCGAAGGGGTCCCGGGTAAAATACAGGTTGGGCATGGGGTCGATCAAAAACGGATAGTCATCGGACCGGAAGCTGAGGTAGTCGGCCAGCTTTCCCGTCTCAAACCCCCGCACGTCGCTCTTGCGTACCCCGGCCATCATGGCGTCCACCAGCTCCTCGTCCTCCATGTCGGCGAAGTAGTGCTTGAGGATCTCCCGGATCCGGTGCCCCGTCACCTCCGCCTCGTCCAGAAACTGCTCCACCAGCTCCCGCCGGACCTCCGGGTCGGCGATGGTCTCCGCCACCAGGTCGTTGAGGTAGAGCACCTCCGCCCCGTTGTCCCGCAGGCACCGGGCAAAGGCGTCGTGCTCCTCCTGGGCGGCCTTCAGATAGGGGATATCGTCGAAGAGCAGCCGCTCCAGGTACTCCGGCATCAGATTTTCCAGCTCCCGGCCGGGACGGTGGAGCATGACCTTCCGCAGCCGGCCGATCTCCGAGGTGTTGTGCAGGGCTGTTTTGACCTGCAGCTCCGTAGCCATAACGCATCACTCCTTTTCCGCACTTAGGATGACCGCCGCCAGGGATTTCATGCGCCGTGCGGGGGAGGCGATTCCTGGCTGGCGGGGAAAACACTGGATTTATCCCTAGCGCTGTGGTATACTCTGTCAACCCGATTCTCAATTACAAGGAGGACGCCATGAACGCTTCAAAAGAGGAGCTTCTGGAGGCCCGGCGCCAGATCGACTCCACACTCCACAAGCTGCGGGAGGTTGTGAAAACCCTCCAGGCCAAGGAAAACCCCGCCCGCTATCAATCCCAGATCACCCTGGCGGAGCGGCGCATCGCGGCCTTTTCCCTCGCCAACGCCCTGATTGAGGAGGCCCTGCGCGGCAAGTTGTAAACCAATTGAGATTTTATAGTTGACATTTCTCCGGATCTATGGTACAGTCAAAGCCGTGATTCTTACCAAAAAAGGAGAGACAACTATGGAAGCAGTCAACACCAAGCTCCAAGTCCGGGATCTGGCCTATATCGGCCTCTTCGCGGCCCTGATGGCCGTCTGCGCCTGGATTTCCATCCCCGCGCCCCCGCCGCTGATCCCCTTCACCCTCCAGACCATGGGCGTATTTCTGGCGGTGGGCCTGCTGGGCGGCAAGCGGGGGACCATCGCCGTGCTGGTTTACATCCTGCTGGGGGCTGTGGGCGCACCGGTGTTCGCCGGCTTCCGGGGCGGCATGGGCTCGCTGACGGGCCTCGCCGGCGGCTATATCGTGGGCTTCCTCTTCACCGCTCTGGTCATGTGGGCCATGGAGCGCCTGCCGGGCAGGCGGACCTGGATTCTGGGGGCCAGCATGGTCCTGGGCCTGGCGGCATGCTACGCCTTCGGCACCGTCTGGTATATGGCCGTCTACGCCCAGCGGGGTGAGAGCATCACCCTCGGCGCTGTGCTGGTGGTGTGCGTGGCGCCCTTCCTGATCCCCGACGGGGTGAAGATCGCCCTTGCCCTCCTGCTGACCAGCCGGCTGAAGCCCCATATCAAATAAATCCGCAAACCACCATGAAATTGGGCGGAAAATTCCGGATTCCCCCTTGACTTTCCTCCAAAAACCGGTATAATAGAAGAGCTTGCGAAAAATGCGGGCACAAATCCTTGCCCCCACCGGCGAGTGGGGGCCATTTGTCCAGAAGGAGGTGCAACAACCAATGGCAAAGATTTCCGACAACTATGAGGTCGTCTACATCGTGGACCCCGCTGTGGGGGAGGAGGCGATCGCCGCCACGGTGGAGAAGTTCAAGGCTCTGGCAGAGCAGCACGGCTGCTCCGGTCTGGAGGTGGAGGAGTGGGGCAAGCGCCGTCTCGCTTACGCCATCAACTACAAGACTGAGGGACACTATGTTCTCATGAGCTTCAGCAGCGACCCCGCCTTCCCCAAGGAGCTGGATCGTATCCTGGGGATCACCGACGGCATTCTGCGCTCCATGATCGTCTGCAAGGGCGAATAAGGGGGAGACTATGCTCAATCGTATCGTCATCATGGGCCGGCTTGTGCGGGACCCGGAGCTGCGGACAACCCAGTCCGGCGTCGCCGTGACCAGCTTCACCCTGGCCGTGGACCGGGACTTCAAGAACCGGGACTCCGGCGAGAAGAGCACGGACTTCATCGACGTGGTGGCCTGGCGGCAGACGGCGGAATTCGTCTGCAAGTATTTTGCCAAGGGCCGCATGGCGGTGGCGGAGGGCCGGCTTCAGATCCGGGACTGGAAGGACCGGGACGGCAACAACCGCCGCTCCGCCGAGGTGGTGGCGGACAACGTCTACTTCGGCGACAGCAAGCGGGAGGGCGGCGACAGCTACGGAACCCCTCCGCCCTACGGAAGCGCCCCCGCCTCCTACGGCGGCGGACAGCAGCCGGCCTACGGCGGCTACGCCGGGCGGGGCGAGAGCTCCGGATTTTCCGAGATTGACGACCAGGACGGCGATCTGCCGTTCTGATTTCCGGGCGGCGGAGCCGCCACATTCTGACAGGAGGAAAGTACCATGGCTATGGAACGTGAAAACAGGCCCGCACGCTCCGGCGCGCCCCGTAAGCGCCGGAAGGTCTGCCAATTCTGCGTGGACAAGTGCGAGCACATTGACTATAAGGACGCCGCCAAGCTGCGCCGGTTCATCTCCGAGCGCTCCAAGATCCTGCCCCGCAGGACCACCGGCACATGTGCCATGCACCAGCGTCAGCTGACCGAGGCCATCAAGCGGGCCCGCCAGATCGCGCTGCTGCCCTACGTGACCGAGTAACAAACAGAGCGGCCTCACAGATGTGGGGCCGCTTTTTTTCTATGGAGGTGTGATATGGAGTATACGTTAAAGCGCGGCGGGCTGACGGCGGTGGTGACGGACCAGGGCGGGGAGCTGATCTCCCTGCGGGACGCCGCCGGCCTGGAGTATATCTGGCAGGGGGATCCGGCCAGCTGGACGGGCCGGAACCCCATCCTGTTCCCCATTGTGGGCTCTCTGCTGGACGAGACGGTCCGCATCGGCGGCGCGCCCTTCCGCATGAAGCAGCACGGCTTCGCCCGGCGCAGCGCCTTCACTCTGGAGGAGCGGGGGGAGGACTTCGCAGTTCTGGGTCTGCGGGAGAGTGAGGCAACCCTGGCACAGTACCCCTTTCCCTTCCATTTCCGGGTCCGCCACCAGCTGACGGACGCCGGCTTCTCCACCTCCTTCCAGGTGGAGAACACCGGTACAGGGCCCATGCCCTTCTGCGTGGGGGCCCACACGGCCTTCCGCTGCCCCCTTCTGGAGGGAGAGCGCTTTGAGGACTACCAGCTGGTGTTCGACTGCTCAGGGACGGCGGACACCCTGCTGCTGGACGCCCACGGCCACTACACCGGCGCCCGGGAGCGCTGGATAGAGGAGAGCGGCACCCTGCGCCTCCAGCACCGGATCTTTGATCTTTTGGACACCCTGGTGTTTGAGAATCTGCAATCCACGGGCGTCAGGCTGGTCCACCCCGGGACGGGGAAGGGCGTTTATGTGAAGTTCGCGGGCTTCCCCATGATCGCCTTCTGGACCAAGCCCGAGGCCAACGCCCCCTACCTCTGCATCGAGCCCTGGCACGGCTGCGGGGCCTACGCAGAGGAGAGCGGCCATTTTGAGGACAAGCCCCATGTCATCACCCTGGCCCCGGGGGAGGGGAGGACCTTGGCCTACAGCTCGGAGCTGCTGCCGGCCCTTTGATAAATCCTTGACAATCTTCTCCCCGGCGGCTATAATGGATTTATGATTCCCTGTCGCTTCAAATAGCCTCAGAAAGGAAAAAGCCGCTATGTATACCATCAAATTCTGTTTTGAATCCGGCGATCCCGTCATCATCGACGCCAACCCGGGGGAAAAGCTCCTGGACGTGGCGCGGAAGGCCAACGTGGCCATCGACGCCCCCTGCTCCGGCAACGGCGTGTGCGGCAAGTGCCGCGTCCGTCTGGCCTCCGGCTCCCTGGACGCCCCCATTAACCGCCACATCACCAGCGAGGAGTACAAGGCCGGCTGGCGTCTGGCCTGCCTGGCTACCATCACCGGGAACGCGGAGATCGAGGTCCCGGATATCGCCTCCGCCTACCGCTCCCGGATGAAGATGGCGGACCTCAGCTCTCCGGAGGAGATCGCTATCTTTGAGAATCTGAAGGCCCAGCTTGCCGGGGCGGGCATCACCTTCGGCAGTGACCTGAGCTTCCTGCCCCTGGAGCTCACGGAGCCCACCCTGGACGACACCATGCCCGACAACGAGCGCCTGATTCGGGCGGTGGAGGCGGCCACCGGCGTGGACGAGAGCGCCATCATGCTGCCCTACTCTGTACTGAAAGATCTGGCCTGGGTCCTGCGGGAGAGCGAGTTCCAAGTCAAGTGCGTTATCAGCCGGGACCAGGACCGGATTTTGATCCGGGATGTCCTGCCCCAGAGCAACACGGACCCCATCGTGGGCTTTG
The DNA here is from genome assembly GCA_029065305.1 of Oscillospiraceae bacterium. Classification (GTDB taxonomy): domain Bacteria; phylum Bacillota; class Clostridia; order Oscillospirales; family Oscillospiraceae; genus Pelethomonas. The sequence goes on along the minus strand of JAIEIQ010000049.1, from coordinate 2,973 downwards.
CCCTGGATCTGGGCACCACCTCCCTGGCGGGGGTTCTGGTGGATCTGGAGACGGGGAAGATTTTGGCCAAGGCCAGCGGCGGCAACGGCCAGATCCGCTACGGCGCGGACGTGATCAACCGCATCATCGAGTCCGACAAGGTGGGGGGCCGCAAGCGCCTCCGGGACGCGGTGGTGAAGGAGTCCATTATCCCCATGCTGGCCTCCATGTACCGCTCCGCGGGCATTAATCCCCGGCGCATCTACCGGATGGTCCTGGCGGGGAACACCACCATGAACCATCTGCTTCTGGGCCTCCACGCCGACCCCATCCGCATGGAGCCCTTTGTCCCCAGCTTTTTCCGCACGGATTACCTCTATGTCCGGGATATCGGCCTGAAGATGAATCCCCTGGCGGAGCTCATTGTTGCTCCGAATATTGGCAGCTATGTGGGCGGGGACATTACGGCAGGGGCCCTGGTGTCCATGATCTGGAACAATCCGGAGATGAGCCTCTTTATCGACCTGGGTACCAACGGGGAGCTGGTTTTCGGCAACAGCGAGTTCCAGATGAGCTGCGCCTGCTCTGCCGGTCCAGCTTTCGAGGGCGGGGACATCTCCTGCGGTATGCGGGCCACCGACGGGGCCATTGAGGCGTGCAGCATCGACAAGGAGACCATGGAGCCCACCCTGACGGTGGTGGGGAACACGGCCCCGGCGGGCATCTGCGGCAGCGGCATTATTGATATCATCGCGGAGCTTTTCCGCTGCGGCATAATCAACGGAAAGGGCAAGTTCGTCCGCGAGGGGGAGCGGATTCTCCACGACGAGCACGATATGGGGTCCTACGTTCTGGCTTGGCAGAAGGACACCGGCGGGGTAAAGGACGTGGTGATCAACGAGGTGGATATTGACAACTTTATCCGGGCCAAGGGCGCGATTTTCTCCGCTACGCAGACCATGCTCGGCTCCCTGGGCTTTGATGCCTCGGTGATTGAGCGGGTCTACGTGGCCGGCGGCATCGGCAGCGGCATCAACATGCGCAACGCCGTCACCATCGGCATGTTCCCGGATATCCCCCTGGAGCACTTCCACTACATCGGCAACTCCAGCCAGGCGGGGGCCTACGCTATGCTCCTGAGCAGTCAGGCCCGGGAGAAGGTCTTCGAGCTGGGCCGGTCCATGACCTATCTGGAGCTCAGCAACGAGCCCGGGTATATGGACGAGTTTGTCGCGGCCTGCTTCCTGCCTCACACCGACGCAAGCCTATTCCCCAGTGTGGAGGTGTAAGTTGTTCATTCTTTTTTCTTGAAAGAAAAAAGAATCAAAAAAGAACTTTTAACACACCCCCCTGATGAATAAATTTTCATCAGGGGGGCTTGTGCTTATACTGGTGCAAATTTTCGGTTTTCTATGCTATACTAAATTTTTGAGCAGGCTGGATACTGACAAATCGGAAGCTGAGGGAGCAAGATTGTGGATTTTCAAACATTTAATGAAGTTATAAGAAGGGTAAAAGCTAAAAAGCCTTTGCTTTTTGAATTGGAACACGATGATATTCCGGCAATAGAAAACATTATCAATTTTCAAAAGCAGCACAGAATTATTTTACCGGAAAAATACATACAGTTTCTATTGAATTTTGGCGGCGGTTATTTTGGATATGCAAATATCTATTCTTTAGATGAAAATAGTTCCTTTTTCATTTTCAATCACAATCCAGCTATAATAAAAGATTTGCTTTTCATCGCTGACAACGAATGCGGGGATTATTACGCTTTCCGTGTTCAGGGTGATAAGTGCAGTGAGGAAATTGTTTTTTATGACCACGAGGACAATACGATTAAGGACACAGACTTTTCCGATGTTTTGGAATATCTCATTAAAATAGGATTAAACCAATCGTAGGAGAATATGGCCTTACGGAAACCTTTGAGATAGAAGCTGTATTCCAGGCCGTCTTCTTGGCAATGGAGCTTCACTGGCTTTAATCCCAAATTTCCGAGTTTTCCTTGACAAATCCTTCCCAATCTCATATAATCATAACGAAGGGACGGCTGTCAGTCAGCGGTTCAGCCCGACACTAGAAGCTTCCTTGCATGAAAGAAACCGTCACCGTGCTGGGTGGCGGTTTCTGCGTTTCACAATGATCGTCACCGTAAAGGCTCCGATATGGAATGTGATGCGCACAGGCCTCACCCCCTTTCGGAGGATGTGGCCGAACCGCCAACCGTATATGACAGCCGCCCCTCTGGCTTTCCCTTCCGGGTCGGCAGACACAGTATAGCATGGTTTGCCGCGTTTTGTCAATTCCCGCCGGTTTTCCGGCGGGAATTCTCATACCTCCAGATCAATCCGTTCCACCTGGAGCGCCCCGTCCTGGATGGTCAGTACCGCCATGGTTACCTCTTTTCCGAACCGGGGCCACCCGCAGCTGCCGGGGTTGAGCCACAGCCGCCCCATGATGTTTTCCTCGTAGTACCTGTGGGAGTGGCCGAAGACCACCACCTGGGCCTCCCCCAGCTCCCGGGGCAGATGGGCCCGGTCGTGGGTCATCAAAAACCGCACCCCGCCCACTTCAAAGGCCAGCTGCCGGGGCAGACGCTCGCCCCAGCCCCAGTCGTTGTTCCCCCGCACGCCGTAGACCGGGGCAATATCCTCCAGCGCCTCCAACACGCTCTCCCTGCCGAAATCCCCCGCGTGAACAATGCAGCTGCACTCCTCCAGCCGCCCGGCCACCTCCGGCCGCAGTAGTCCATGGGTATCGGAGATCACGCCTATCCGAACCATCGCCATTTTCTCACCCTCCCGCCCGATTTTTCCATTTTATCATAGCACGCCGCCGCCCCCGGCGCAAGAGCGGCTGTCCAAAACTTTTAGACATATTTCGTGAATCTTAAACCCCCCTTAAAAACTCTCCCTTGTCAAACATTCTTTTTCCGGCTATAATAAAACCTGACAGATAAAGAAATAACAGGAGCTGATACCTTTTGAA
>JAIEIQ010000048.1 GCA_029065305.1 Oscillospiraceae bacterium | reverse complement strand
GTCCAGCACCTTGGCGTTGTCCCGGGCCTCGCCGCAGCCCACGTTGACGACCACCTTGTCAATCTTGGGGATCTGCATGACGCTCTTGTACTCAAACTTCTTCATCAGAGCAGGAGCGACTTCCTCTTGGTACTTTGTTCTTAAAGCCGGCATAGTTCCCTACTCCTCTCTCAAATTTCCTCCGCGCCGCACTTCTTGCAGACGCGGATGCCCATCATCTTCTCCTTGCCGGAGACGGTCTTCGCCACGCGCTTGTGGGCCACGCGGGTGGGCTTGCCGCACTTGGGGCAGACAAGCTGCACCTTGCACTCCCGGATGGGGGCCTCCCGGCGGACGATGCCGCCCTCCTCCCCCTGACGGCGGGGCTTGGTGTGGCAGGTGACCATGTTCACGCCCTCCACCACCACCTTGGACTCGCCGGGGACGGTGCTCTGCACCTTGCCCTGCTTGCCCTTGTCCTTGCCGGACAGGACGACCACGGTGTCGCCCTTCTTGATATTCATAGCCATTTCTCTCCGCTCCTCCTTACACGACTTCGGGAGCCAGAGACAGGATCTTCATATAGTCCTTGTCGCGCAGCTCACGTGCCACGGGCCCAAAGATGCGGGTCCCTCTGGGGTTCCGGTCGTCCTTGATGAGGACGGCGGCGTTGTCGTCAAACCGGACATAGGTGCCGTCGGCCCGGCGCACTCCCTTGGCGGAGCGCACGATGACCGCCTTGACCACCTCGCCCTTCTTCACCGTGCCGCCGGGGGTGGACTTGCGCACGGAGGCGACGATCACGTCGCCGATGTTGCCGTACTTGCGCTTGGACCCGCCCAGAACACGGATACACTTGATCTCCTTGGCGCCGGTGTTGTCGGCGACCTTCAGGAAGGTTTCCTGCTGAATCATGTTTCGGCGCCTCCTTACTTCGCTTTCTCAATGATCTCGACCACGCGCCAGCGCTTGTCCTTGGACAGGGGGCGGGTCTCCATGACCTTCACCTTGTCGCCCACGCCGCAGCTGTTCTGCTCGTCATGGGCCTTGAGCTTGTAGGTGCGGCCGACGATCTTCTTATACAGGGGGTGGGCCACCCGGTCCTCGATGGCCACCACCACGGTCTTGTCCATCTTGTCGGATACGACCTTGCCGACCCGAGTCTTCCGGGAGGACGTTCTTGCTTCACTCATCTCGATACCCCTCCTTCTTCTCATTTAGCGGCAGCCATCTGCTGCTCGCGGATAATGGTCTTGACTCTGGCAATGTCGCGCTTGACTTCCGCGATCTTCAGGGGGTTGTCAAGCTGGTTGGTGGCGTGCTGCATCCGCAGGAAGAAGAGATCCTTCTTCAGGCTCTCCAGCTTCTCGCCCCGCTCCGCCTCACTCATCTCACGGATCTTCTTGATCTCACTTGCCTTCATCTCATTCACCTGCTTTCTGCGCTTCCAGGTCCTCACGCTTGACGATCTTCGTCTTGATGGGCAGCTTGTGGCTGGCCAGACGGAGGGCCTCGCGGGCGATCTCCTCGGAGACGCCGGCGATCTCGAACATGACGCGACCGGGCTTGACCACGGCCACCCAGTACTCGGGGGAGCCCTTACCGGAACCCATACGGGTCTCAGCGGGCTTCTCGGTGACGGGCTTGTCGGGGAAGATCTTGATCCACACCTGACCGCCGCGCTTGGTGTAGCGGGTCATGGCGATACGGGCGGCCTCGATCTGGTTGCTGGTGATCCACGCGGGCTCGGTGGCCACCAGGCCGAAATCACCGTAGGTGATGGTGTTGCCTCTCATGGCCTTGCCGGTGAGGCGGCCGCGATGGACTCTGCGGTACTTGACTCTCTTAGGCAGAAGCATTACTGAGCGCCTCCTTCTTTCTTCTCGGGACGGGGGCCGCGGTTAAAGCCAGTGCCCTGTCCGTCGCGGCGGGGGGGACGGCTGTCGCCGCTCCGGTTAAAGCCGCGGTTGTTGTCACGGTTAAAGCCTCCGCGGCGGTCGCCATCCCGGCGGGGACGGCGCTCCCGGCGCTCCTCATAGGGCTTGGAGGTGTCGATAGTGCGGGGGGTGGTGCGCAGGGCCTGGGAGAGGACCTCGCCCTTGTAGATCCACACCTTCACGCCGATGCGGCCAAAGGTGGTGGCGGCCTCCGCGAAGCCGTACTCGATGTCGGCGCGGATGGTCTGCAGGGGGATGGTGCCCTCGTGGTAGTGCTCGGTGCCCGCGATCTCGCGGCCGCCCAGACGGCCGGAGCAGGTGCACTTGATGCCCTTGGCGCCGGAGCGCATAGCCCGGCCCATGGCGTTCTTCATGGCCCGGCGGTGGCTGATGCGCTTCTCCAGCTGGGCGGCGATGTTCTCGGCCACCAACTGGGCGTTCATGTCGGGGGAGCGGACCTCCACAATGTTCAGGCGCACGTTCTTGCCGATGAGCTTGGCGACCTCCTGACGGGTGGCCTCAATATCCTTGCCCTCCTTGCCGATGACCATGCCGGGCCTCGCGCAGTGGAGGAAGATGGTCACGCCGGCGCTGGAGCGCTCGATCTCAATCTTGGGCACCTGGGCCATGAAGAGCTTCTTCTTGAGGAAGTCGCGGATCTTCTTGTCCTCGACCAGCAGGTCGCCCACCTTCTCATTGCTGGCATACCAACGGGAATCCCAGTCCTTGATGACGCCCACGCGCATGCCGTGGGGATTTACTTTCTGTCCCATAAACTGTCTCCTCCCTTATTCCTTCTCGGCGACCGCCAGGGTCACATGAGAGGTCCTCTTATTGATGCGATAGGCACGGCCCTGGGCCCGGGGCATCACCCGCTTGAGGATGGGTCCGGGGGCGGCGAAGACCTGGGAGACGTAGAGCTTCTCCACATCCATGCTGTTGTTGTTCTCCGCATTGGCCACGGCGCTCTTGAGGAGCTTCATCATGGGCTCCGAGGCGGCCTTGGGGGTCTGCATGAGAATCGCCATGGCGGTACCCACATCCTTGCCGCGGATGAGGTCCGCGACAATCTGCACCTTGCGGGGAGCGATGCGGAGATATTTCAAATAAGCCTTTGCTTCCATTTCGTTCTGCATCCTCCTTCGTTACTTGCCCTTGGTATGACCGCGGAAGGTCCGGGTGGGGGCAAACTCACCCAGCTTGTGGCCGACCATATCCTCCTGGATGTAGACGGGCACATGCTTGCGGCCGTCGTGGACGGCGATGGTGTGGCCGACAAAGGAGGGGAAGATGGTGGAGCTGCGGCTCCAGGTCTTCAGCACCGCCTTCTTGCCGGAGGTGTTCATAGCCTCGACGCGCTTGAGAAGCTCCGGAGCAACGTAGGGGCCCTTTTTAATCGATCTGCTCATATCTCACTGGCCTCCCTTACTTCACGTTCCGACGCTTGACAATGAACTTGTCCGTCGGATTCTTGGTCTTGCGGGTCTTGTAGCCCAGAGCCGGCTTGCCCCAGGGGGTCACAGGGCCGGGACGGCCCACCGGGCTCTTGCCCTCGCCGCCGCCGTGGGGGTGGTCGCAGGGGTTCATGACCGAGCCGCGGACCGTGGGACGCCAGCCCATGTGGCGCTTCCGACCGGCCTTGCCGATCTGGATGTTCTCGTGGTCGATGTTGCCCACCTGGCCGATGGTGGCCATGCAGTTGGTGCGCACAATGCGCACCTCGCCGGAGGGCATGCGGATCTGGGCGTCATTGCCCTCCTTGGCCATCAGCTGGGCGCTGGTGCCGGCGGAGCGGACCAGCTGGCCGCCCTTGCCGGGGTGCATCTCAATGTTGTGGATGACAGTACCCACGGGGATGTTGGCGATGGGCAGGGCGTTGCCGGGCTTGATGTCCGCGGCGGCGGAGGAGACGACCTTGTCCCCGGCGTTCAGGCCGACGGGGGCCAGGATATAGCGGCGCTCGCCGTCCTCGTACTCCAGCAGGGCGATGTTGGCGCTGCGGTTGGGGTCGTACTCCAGGCGCAGGACGGTGGCCGGCATATCCAGCTTGTTGCGCTTGAAGTCGATGATGCGGTACTTGCGCTTGTTGCCGCCGCCCCGGTGGCGGACGGTGATGCGGCCATAGCTGTTGCGGCCGGCGTTCTTCTTGATGACCTCGGTGAGGCTGGGCTCGGGCTTGGCGTGCTTGTCAACGCCGTCGAAGCCGGAGACCGTCATATGCCGTCTCGAGGGGGTCGTCGGCTTAAATGCTTTGATAGACATTGTTCATTCTCCTCCTTACACCATGCCCTCGAAGAGCTCGATGGTCTTGGAATCCTCGGTCAGCTGGACAATGGCCTTCTTCCAGTCCTTGGTGCGGCCGGGACGGCCCGCGCCCATGCGCTTGGCCTTGCCGGGGACGTTCATGGTGTTGACCTTGGCGACCTTCACGCCGAAGATCTCCTCCACGGCCTTCTTCACCTCGATCTTCCCGGCCTTGGGGGCGACCTCGAACACGTATTTCTTATCCGCCGCGCCGGCCATGGAGCGCTCGGTGATGATGGGGCGGATGATGACGTCGTAGGCGATCATTATGCGTACACCTCCTCAATCGTAGCGAGGGCGGCCTGATCGATGACCAGATACTTGGCGTTGACGATGTCGTAGACATTCAACATGTTGGCGCTGGTGGTCAGGACGCCGGGGATGTTGCGCGCGCTCTTGACCACAGCCTCGTTGACCTGGGGGGTGATGACCACGGCCTTGCCGCCGCAGTTCACCGCGTCCAGGAAGCCCCGGAAGGCCTTGGTCTTGATCTCGCCCATGGCGATGGAGTCGACCACGATGATCTTCTCCTCGGCGGCCTTGGCGGAGAGCACGCTCTTGAGCGCCAGGCGGCGCACCTTCTTGTTGAGCACATAGCGGTAGCTGCGGGGCTTGGGGGCGAACACGATGCCGCCGTGGGTCCACTGGGGGGCCCGGGTGGAGCCCTGCCGCGCGTGGCCGGTGCCCTTCTGGCGCCAGGGCTTCCGGCCTCCGCCGGAGACCTCGGCCCGGGTCAGGGCGCTCTGGGTGCCCTGACGGCAGTTGGCCAGGTGGTTCTTGACCACCTCATGCACAACGTGCATGTTGGGTTCGATGCCGAAGATGGAGGCGTTCAGCTCCACCTCGCCGACCTGATTGCCGGCCATATTCAATACTTTTACCATTTCTCAGCACGCTCCTTTTC